>JAGWAI010000098.1 GCA_021296485.1 Acidobacteriota bacterium | reverse complement strand
GACGGATTCCAGGAGGACGAACTCGACGACGAAGCGGATGACTTCGACGACGACGACGATGATGACGACGACGACGAGGACGACAACGGCGATGATGACACCGACGACGACGGATTCGTCGATGCCATTTTCGATGACGAGGACGACGACGACGACGAACTGGACGAATCCCTCGACGATCCGGACGACGACGATCTGGACCTGGAAGAGTTCTGACCGCCGTGCCGGCGGCCGCGGAACGTCACTGCGCCGGCCCTCCGTCGGCGGGTGATGGGACGGGTACGCGCCGCCCGCTGAACCAGAGCCTCTCGAGTTCGTAGTAGTCGCGCGTCCCGCGTTCCATCAGGTGCACTACGACCGGTCCGAGATCCACCAGCAGCCACGGGTTGTTCGCCACCCGCTTGGAGCCCCCCAGCGGTTCCAGGCCGTGTTCCTTGCAGTACTGCATCAGGTAGCCGTACACGCCGGCGAGATGGGTTGAACTGCGCACCGTCGCGATCACGAAGTAATCGGCCACGTCGCTGACCGCGGCAATGTCCAGGATCACCGGGTTCTCGCACCGGTGCTCGGCGAGCAGGCGCGCCAGGGCGCGCACGGCGTCGTCGCCGAGCGTGCCGGGTGTCGGCGGGGCGCCAGCGTGCCGATCGTGCGACGCGCCCGGGCCGGCTGTTGCGCGCCGGCTGTCCGGCGCGGCGGGTCTATTCGGTACAGGATCTTCCGTTGAAATCACCTCCCAGAATCACGGTCACGTCGATCTCGCTTTCCGCGTCCGCCTCCGCATGCGGTTCGGTGCGCGCGGTCCCGCATTCCATCAAGTCCGCGACCCGCTGCGCCACCTCCAGCCGGCCGCGGCGGTCGATCACCTCGGTGGCCGCATAGCCATGATGATCGGCATTGGCGACCCGCGCTACCCGGAACCCGAAACTTTGCAGCACCGGTGCGGCGCCGCGCGCCAGGCCGGTCACTCCGGAGCCGTTCAGAATCTCGACGTTCGCCGAAGCCACCGAGTCCGCCTGGCCGCTGACCAGCGCCGCGACCACCTGCGTCACCGCTTCGCGCAACAGGGCGCCGTCGTAGTGCGGGAAAATGAGCGTGCGCCCGTCGACCGTCTGCGGCTGGCCGATCGTGTACTGGAAGATCATCCGCTCGCTGTCGATCTCGGTGAGCGATGCGAGCAGGGTAGCGAATCCGGCCTGCGTCAGGTCGTTGCCAAGGCTCTGGTGCAGGTAGCGCTGCACGTCTCCGTGCAGCAGCATCCGGCGCTGTTCGCCGACCGCGCGAAGCGCCGCCTGCATGAGGCGGTGGACGCGGGCGGCCCACTCCACATCGGGTTCCTCGGCCGCCTGGTAGCGCAGGTACTCCAGCGCCTTGTCGCCATCCAGAAGTACCACGCCCGCCGGCAGCAGCACGCGGCCCGCGGCGTCCTCCTGGTCGACCGGATCCGGCACGAACACCTCGACGCCGCCGAGCAGATCCACCAGGTCGCGCATGCGGTCGCCGGTGATTTCGAGCACGAACATCGGACTGACGCCGAGCAGCTCCTCCACCTTGTCGCGCAGCGGCGCCACGTCGCCGTCGCGGTAGATGGTCTCCAGTGCGTCCATGCGGTTGCGGCTGGCGATCAGCGCGCCGACGTTGCCGGGAATGAACAGCAGCCCGGCACGGTCGGTGTGCGGGTCGATCAGGAGCACCTCCACGGCGATGCGGTGGCGCGGGTCGGAGATCACCACCAGACCGACCAGGAGATCGTGCTCCTCCAGCCACCGCGAGACCTCGTCGGTGCGCAGGCGGGTGGCGGCGAACACCGCGGTTGCAGCGAGCAGCGCCACGATCGCCAACAACAGGAGGTAGCTGAAATCGCGGCGCCCGCTGCGGCCGCCACTCACCCGCATGGCGGGCTATCCTCGCGGCGAGAGCCATACAGCTTGTGCTCCCGAATGTATGCTTCGACCGCGTCCGGCACCAGGGCTCGTATCACCTGACCGGCACCGACGCGGCGGCGCAGCTCCGACGAGGAGATCGGCAGGCGATGGTTGGCCAGCACGCGGTGCCGCCAGGACAGCGGCAGCGGCGACCGGCGGCGGCGCGCCACCAACAGCTCAACCATGCCGAACAGCGTGGCGGCCTCCCGCCAGGTGTCGAGGTCGGCGCCCAGGTCGTCGCCGACGACCAGCCCCGGACGCTCGCCGATCACGCCGCGCGCCTGCAGTTCGCGCACCGTGTCGACGGTGTACGATACGCCGCCGCGCCGTACCTCCACGTCGCTGACCGCCAGCCGCTCGTGTCCGGCCACGGCAAGCTGCAGCATGCGCACGCGGTGCGCAGCGGCGGCCAGGCGCGCCGCCGGCTTGTGCGAAGGCAGGTGAGCCGGCACGAACAGCACGCGGTCGTAGCCGGCGCGCGCCAGCACGACCTCCGCGACGTGCAGGTGCCCAATGTGCACGGGATCGAACGAACCGCCGAGCAGTGCCACGCGCGGCGGGTGCGCGGGCGCGGCGCCGGCGGCCGTACCGACGCCATCGTCCGCGCCCGGCGGCTTCACGCGGCGCGCGCGAGCCGGCCGAGCGCGCTGCGCAGATCGGGCAGGCCGGAACCGTCGTGGGCGGACACCGCCACCATCTCGTCGCCCGGGCAGCGCATCCGCAGCCGGCGGCGCAATCTGCCATCGGTGTCCAGATCCCGCTTGGTGCCCACCAGGAGGCGCGGCCGGTCGATCAGCGAGGTGTCGTAGGCGCGCAATTCCGCTTCCAGGGTGGCGAGCGCGTCGCCGTCGTCGGTGAGGTCGATCACATACGCAAGCATGCGCGCACGCGCGATGTGGTCCAGGAACTGCAAGCCGAGGCCGGTGCCGCCGGATGCGCCGGCGACGATTCCGGGGATGTCCGCGAGCACCACCTCCCACGGTGCGTGCCAACCGGCCGCCGCCGGGCGCGCGGAATCGTTCATGCGCATGGTGCCGAGTCCCGGCACGATGGTGGTAAACGGGTAGGCGGCGATTTTCGGGCGCGCGTTGGTCAGCGCGGCGAGCAGCGTCGACTTGCCGGCGTTTGGCAGGCCGACGAACCCGACGTCCGCGATGCTGCGCAGTTCCAGCCGCAACTGCAGCACACGGCCCGGCCGGCCCGGCTTGGCGAAGCGGGGCGCCCGCCGTACCGAGTTGGCGAAACGCACGTTGCCGGCGCCGCCGGCACCTCCGGGCAGGCACAGCCATTCCTCGTCGCGCCCGGCCAGATCATGCAGCACCTCGCCGCTGTCGGCCTCGCGCACCAGCGTGCCCGGAGGCACCGCGATGCGAACCGCCTTGCCGGCGGCGCCGTGCTGCCGGCGGCGCCTGCCCGGCGCGCCGTCCTCGGCGCGGTAGTGGTGGCGGCCCGCAAGGTGGGCGAGCGTGTGCACGTTGAGGCGGACGGTGAACACCACGTCGCCACCGCGGCCACCGTCGCCGCCGTCCGGCCCGCCGCGCGGAACATACTTTTCCCTGCGAAACGAAACCGCGCCGTTGCCGCCGCTTCCGGAACTGACGGTGATCACCGTTCGGTCGACGAATCTCGCTCCGACCCGCGCCACGTCACCTCCTGACCTGTCGATTGGAAGTCGCTCCCGCTACGACTCAGCCGAACGGTTCGATCGCGACCAACTTGCGTCCGAGCCGGCTCTTGTACACCACCGTGCCGCCGACGCGGGCGTACAGCGTGTAGTCGCGGCCCACGCCGACATTCTCCCCGGCGTGCATCCGGGTGCCGCGCTGGCGCACCAGGATGGCGCCCGCGGAAACCTGCTCGCCGCCGTAGCGCTTGACGCCAAGACGCTTGCCCCGGGAATCGCGCCCATTGCGCGAGCTTCCTCCGCCCTTCTTGTGTGCCACGCTTCTCTCCTCAGGCGCCGGCTTCGATCTTGTCGATGCGCAGCCGCGTCAACGCCTGACGATGGCCTCGCTTGCGCCGGTAGTTCTTGCGCCGGCGAAACTTGTAGACAATCACCTTGGGTCCGCGCGGATGATCCGCGAGCGTGGCCGTGACCTTTGCTCCGGGTACGTGTGGACGCCCGATCCTGGTCTCGCCGCCGGCTGCCACCAGCAGCACGTTGTTCAACTCGACCGTGTCTCCGATCCCCGCCATGCGTTCCACCGTGACGTGCATGCCCTCGCGCACCCGATACTGCCGACCCTGTATTTCTACCAACGCGTACATCGCTGCAACTCGCTCTTTCCGAATCTCGCCGTCTCGAATCTCGGGGGTCAAACTACCACGCCGCCCGCGCCGCGGTCAAACTGATTCGCTCTCGCGCAGCTGTTCTCGGTGAGCGGCGGTTGACGGCCTGAGGCGGATGTCTGGGGCGCCGGCACGGCAACGTGGTGGCGAGAG
>JAGWAI010000013.1:41191-67240 GCA_021296485.1 Acidobacteriota bacterium | reverse complement strand
CGAGCCGCGCTGTGCGCGGCTGTCGTTCGATCCGTCTCGGCGCCTCGACGCCCTCGCGACGAACGCCGGTGAGAAATGCGGGCTAGTCCCGCCACCGCCCAAGTGCGGATCATTCGAGCGGGAAACACCTGGACCCAGCATTTGTTTCAGGTCAGCGACCTGCGATCATGGCCGCCAGCGCCGGCAGGGCGACGTTGCCGCCGCTTATCACCGCAACGGCGGGACCCGCCGGCGGATCGTGATCCGCGGCGAGCGCGGCGGCGCAGGCGGCGGCGCCGCTCGGCTCCACCGCCAGCTTGGCATGGCCGCACAGCCAGGCGACGGTCTGCTCGATGGCGGCGTCCTCCACGGTCACCATCTCGTCGACGCGCGTCCGCGCCACGGCGAACGTCAGGTCGCCGGGACGCACGGGCAGCAACCCGTCCGCGACGCTGGCCGTCGCCTCCAGCGTCAGCGGTCGTCCCGCCGCCAGCGACGAACCCATGCACGCTGCGCCGACCGGCTCCACGCCGACGACCCGCGTCGCGCCGCGCGCCTGCTTGACCGCGGACGCGACGCCCGCAAGCAGGCCGCCGCCGCCGACCGGCACGTAGACGCGGGCCGCATCCGGCGCGTCCTCCATGATTTCGCGGCCAACCGTGGCCTGTCCGGCGATGATCGCCGGATGGTCGAAGGGCGGGATCATTGTCAATCCGCGGCGGGCCGCCTCGTGCTCGGCCCTGGCGCGGCGCTCGGTCGACGTCGTCCCCTCGAACAGTACTTCCGCGCCGTAGGAGCGCGCCCCGGCGACCTTGACGGCCGGTGCGCTGTGCGGCATCACCACGACCGCCGGAATGCCACGCGTGCGGGCGGCGCAGGCGACCGCCTGCGCATGATTGCCGGAGGAGTACGTAATCACGCCGGCGCGGACCTGCTCCGGGTCCAGAGCGGCGATCATGCTGGTCGCGCCGCGGTACTTGAAAGAGCCGGTGACCTGCAGGTTCTCGCACTTGAGCAGCAACGGACGGCCGGCCTGGCGCGAGACGTCGAGCAGCGGCGTGCGGACGACGGCCGTGCGAACGCGCGCCGCTGCCGCCTCGATATCGGCGGTGGAGATTACGCTCATATGCCTACCCTATACTGTGATCAATGCTGGCACGTTTCGCCGCGCGCCCGACGCGCACGTGCATCGCTACCGCCTGCATCCTCTACGCACTCGCACCGTCCGCGGCGACCGCGCAGCCTGAAGAACCTATCGGCAGGTATGTCGTCGACGTCCGCGGTTCGGTCGCTCCGTTCGGTCAGAACGAGGACCTGGCCGCGCCCCTCGGCCTCGACCCGTTCGCGACGCCGTCGCTCGGCTTGGGGTTCGAAACGGGCGCCCACGCCTACGTGTTTCGCTGGGCGGGCATCACGTTCGGCGTCGGCGCCAGCCTCCACCACTCCCGAGGCAGCCGCGGCCCGGAGCTGTTGAGCTCGGAAGGCCCGACGCTTCGGACGTCGTTCACCGCCGTGTCGCCGCAGATTTCGTTCAACTTCGGCGGCCGCGACGGCTGGAGCTATCTGAGCGGCGGCCTCGGGACTTCGCGCCTGTCGCTGCGGTCGTCCGACGACCTGGATACGCCGCCGCAGCGGCGCGCCAATACGCTGAATTACGGCGGCGGCGCCCGCTGGTTCGTCCGCGAGCGATTCGCATTCTCGCTGGACCTGCGCTTCTACGCCATCAGCCCGCTGCCGCCGCTGGACGATCATCCGCGCTCGCCGCGCATGACGCTCATGGTGGTGAATGTCGGTGCGTCGTTCAGGTAGCGCCCCGGCCGGTTTCCCAGGTTCGAACTTCGACCATAATCTTCCATGCAGCGGGATACGCTGATCGATTTCTTCGACGACCGTATCCGCTCTCCGGCGGCTTTCGTCACCCACGACGACGGCTACCGCGCCCACACGCATACGTACGACGAGGTTCGCGCCGCCGCTTGCGCGTTCGCCCGCCGCCTGGCGGACGCCGGCGTCGAAGCGGGCGACAAGGTCGTGGTCTGGGGCGAGAACTGCCCGGACTGGATCGTGGCGCTGTGGGGTTGCCTGCTCGCCCGGGCGGTGCTGGTGCCGATCGACTTCCGCGCCTCCGCGGCGCTCGTCGCGCGCGTGGCGGCGGTTGTCGACCCGCGGGTCGTGCTGGTCGGCCCCGGCCTGCCGGCCCCGCCCCTGGCGGCGGGCGTTCAGGTGTGGCCGCTGCGCGGCCTGGCGGCGACCGATTCCGGACCGGCGGAGACACCGTCCGGACCGGCGGCCGACCGCTTCGCGCGGGGCGCCCCGCGGGACCTCGCCGAAATCATCTTCACCTCCGGCGCCACCGCCGATCCGAAGGGGGTGCAGCTCACCCACCGCAACATTCTGGCGAACGTCATCCCCGTCGAGAGAGAGGTATTGAAGTACCGCCGCTACGCGCGGCCGTTCGCGCCCCTACGGTTCCTCAACCTGTTGCCGCTCAGCCACATGTTCGGCCAGGCGATGGCCACCTTCATTCCACCGTTGCTGTCCGGCACAACGGTGTTTATGCAGGGCTACAACCCGGCGGACATCGTCCGGCAGGTGCGCACCCGGCGCGTGTCGGTCGTCGTATGCGTCCCCAAGATCCTGGAGGTGCTGCGCGATCACCTGCTGCACACGTTTCCGGAGCTGGCCGCGATCGACACACGGGAGGCCGCGCCGCACGCGGCGGTCCGCTGGTGGCGCTACCGGCGCGTCCACCGCCTGCTGGGCTTCAAGTTCTGGGCGTTCGTCGTCGGCGCCGCGCCGCTCGATCCGGAGCTGGAAGCTTTCTGGTCGCGCCTGGGATTTCTGGTCATACAGGGCTACGGTCTGACGGAGACCGCGCCGATCGTGACGCTCAACCATCCGTTCCGCGCGCGGCGGGGCACGGTAGGAACGCCGATCGGCGGTGTGGACCTGAAGATTGCCGACGACGGCGAGATCCTCGTCCGGGGCGACAACATCACCAGCGGCTACTACCAGGCCGACGCCGAGACTGCCGCAGCGTTCGACGGAGACTGGTTCCGGACCGGCGACATCGGGTCGCTGGACGCAGCCGGGCGCCTCACCGTCCGGGGCCGCAAGAAGGAAGTGATCGTGACGCCGGAGGGGCTGAACGTCTATCCGGACGACGTCGAGCGCGTCCTTGCCGCCGTGCCCGGCGTGCGGGAGGCCGGCGTCGTCGGCATTGCGCACGAGGGCCGCGAGCGCGTCCATGCCGTGATGGTGCTGGACGACGGCGCGGATCCCTCCGCCGCGTTGCGCGCGGCGAACGCACGCCTCGAAGAACATCAGAAAATCCGCGGCCGGTCCATCTGGCCGGGCGACGCCCTGCCCCGCACCGAAGGCACGCGCAAGCTCAAACGGCGCGAGCTGCGGCGGTGGGTCGAGGCCGGCAGCGCGGAAACCGGGACCGGCGCGCAGGCAGCCGTTGCGCCACCCGCGAGCGTCGCCGACGTCGTGCAACGATTCGCGCCGGACCGGACGGTTTCGGAGGCCACGCCGCTCGAAGAGCTGGGTCTCAGCTCAATCGAGCGGATCGAGCTGTTGATGGCGATCGAGCAGGCGTTCGACCGCACGCTCGACGAGGCGGGATTCGCCGCGGCGACGACCGTCGCGGACCTGGAGCGGATAGCGGCGGCGGCCGCGGAGGCCTTGCCGGAAACGGCCGGCGGGACGCAGCCGCCCGAGGAACCATTCGCCTTCCCGGCCTGGAACCGGAGTTGGCCGGCGCGCCTCGTGCGGCGCATCAACCTCGCGCTGTGGCTGCTTCCACTCGCGCGAGCGTTCGCCTGGCTGCGGGTGGAGGGACGCAGCCACCTGAGCGCGGCGGACGGTCCGGTCATCTACGCTGCCAACCACCAGAGCCATATGGACGGCCCGGTCATTCTGGCCGCGCTGCCGCCCGGCCGCCGCTACGATGTGGCGACCGCCGCGTCCAAGGAGTTCTTCGCCGCCCACTTCCACCCGGGACGGCACAGCCTGCGGCAACGCCTGACCAATAGTCTCAACTACTACCTGGCCAGCCTGCTGTTCAACATCTTCCCGCTGCCGCAGCGGGAGACGGGCGCGCGCAGCGCGATCCGCTATCTCGGGGCGCTGCTCGAATCCGGCGCATCCGTGCTGATCTTCCCTGAAGGACGCCGTACGGATACGGGTGCGATTGGCCGCTTTCAGCCCGGCATCGGCATGCTGGCCGCGCGCCTGCGGGTTCCGGTGGTGCCGGTGCGCCTGGAAGGACTCGACCGCGTGCTGCACAAGTCGTGGCGCATGGCCGTGCCAGGCAGGGTGCGGGTCGCCTTCGGTGCGCCGCTGACACTTGGCGAGGGGCCGTACGACGAGCTCGCGCGGAAGGTGGAAGACGCCGTCAGGCGGCTCTGATCATTCGCGGAAGTCGCAGTCCGCGGCACCTGCTATAATCCCGCCCCGGGAGCTTGTTTGGCAAAAGATGACCTGATCGACGTGCAAGGCACGGTTACAGCCGTTCACAGCGGCGGCCTGTACCGCGTGCAATGCGACCCCGGCCACGAAGTACTCGCCCAGTTGAGCGGCCGGATGCGGCGATTTCGGATCAAGGTCGTCCCAGGCGACCGCGTCACCGTCGGCGTTTCGCCCTACGACCCCACGCGCGGCATCATCACGTTCCGCGCGCGGTAGGCGTCCCGCGGTCGTTTCCACACCACGCCGGAATGAGCGATAGCGATATATTCGACCCTCCTGATCCGCCGCAAGTGAGCGGCGAGCAGCCGGACGGCGGTGCTGCAGCCGGCAGCCGGTTCGAGGCGTGCCGCTGGCGCGCCACACAGGACCAGGGCGGGGCCGCCTACTGCACACACAGGGACGTGCTGCCCTACGCCGGCATGAACGGCTTCAACCCGCAGGCCTGGTGCCCGGACTGCGCATTCTTCAAGATGCGCCGCGGGACGCGGAAGCAGTCCGGTTATCTGCCGGACGATTACTGAGCGCCGGCCGGGGCCGACGCTACTCGCTGAACAGCTTCACCAGGTCAGCCCATTCACCGTCCGGCGCCAGTCGCCGGTACGCCTGCCAGTGCGTCTTCGCATCATCCGGCCGATCCATCTTTTCCAGCGTTACGGCAAGGTAGAAGTGGGCGTCCGCGTAGGCGGGATTCAGGCGCAGGGCGTCACGGTACCAGCCCACCGCCTCCTCATAACGCCCGAGGTCATGGTGGATGTTGCCGAGATTGAAGTGCGCTTCGAAGCAGTCCGCATCGAGGCCCAGCGCCCACAGGTAGAGCGCCTGCGCCTCGACCAACTCGTCCTGTGCGTAGTGGATATTGGCCAGATTGACGATGGCCGGCACCAGCGTCGGATCGAGCAGCAGCGCCCGCCGGTATGCGACGCGCGCACGTTCCTGATCGGCCTCGTTGCCCTCGTCGTACTCGGCGCCCTCCAGGAAGAAGCTCGCCGCGCGCGCCGCCTCCGGGTTGTCGGTGCGCAGGCGGGCCGGTTGGCCGGCGCTTGACGCAATCTTGCGCGTCGTGCGGCGGCGCAGGGCCACAACCTTGGCCGGCCGTGCGTCACCGCGGGCGGCGCTGAAATCGAGAGCCAGCTGCCCTGCGCGCGCGGCAAGCCGTTCGCGAACGGCTGCGCGGAACGAGCGCCCCTGCAGCAATTCGTCGTTGATCTGCTTGATGACGCCCACGTCCGCCAGGGTGTAGTACGTGTCGGCATTCGTGCGTTCGGCGGGACGAACCAGGCCGCACGTGTGCAGGGCGCGCAGGCGCGCCTCGTGAACGCGCGGATACAGCTCGCGCAACTGCCTGAGACTGAAGTACCGCTCGCTCAGCGCCGTGTTGGTCCGCAATCCGCCCAGTCGGCAGAACTCGTCCTCGCTCAGAATCCGGATGCGACCCGGCTCGCCGGCATTGAGGTTCTCGGCCCGCTTGAGCTTGGCGCTCTTGTCCTCGGCGGCCCGTTCCATTCCCACGACGAGCATCGTCGTGCGGCTGGTCACGTCGCTGGCCGGCTCGCCGCCGAGACGCCTCACCAGCGCCTGCGCCTCCTGGCGGCTGATCGACGACAGCTTGCCTGTGAAGGCCACGGACTGACCGTCGAAACTGCGTCCGCCGGAAACGGGACCTTCGGGCGGGGACGCCGACGCCATAGCGCGAACAGTATAAAGTCAAGTCGCCGCGAGTTGGCGAACAATGGCAACGATGCTCCTGGCGGGGGATGTCGGCGGCACGAAGACGGCTCTAGGCCTTTATGCGGCCGGCGCGGGAACACCGGTGCGGCGCGCCGTACAGCGGTTCACGACGCTGGAGCACGACGGGGTGGCCGGCATGGTGAGCGAGTTCCTGGGCGCCAGCGGGTGGAGCGGACCGCTTGACGCCGCCTGCTTCGGGGTGGCCGGACCCGTGCGGGGACGCACGGCCCCGCTCACCAACATTCCCTGGCTAGTCGACGCCGACGACCTCGCGCGCCGCTTCCCCGTCGGCCGCGTGCGCCTGCTGAACGACCTGGCCGCCATGGCGTACGCCGTCCCGGCGCTGGCCGGCGACCAGCTCGCCGTGCTCCAGCGCGGCAACCCCGACCCGCTCGGCAACGCGGCGCTTCTCGCACCGGGAACCGGCTTGGGTGAATCCCTGCTGCACCGTGTCGGGGACCGCTTCGTACCGGTGGCATCGGAGGCGGGACACGCGGACTTCGCCGCCCGCACGTCCCGCGAGGCGGCGCTGCAGCGTACGCTGACCAACCGCTTCGGCCGCGCGACGTACGAACAGGTCATCTCCGGACCGGGAATCGTCAACATTCACGCGTTCGTCCACGAGACGTCGCGCTGCAGCGCGATCGCGGCCGACACATCCGAGTCGGACCGGCCGGCATTGATCTCCGCGGCAGGCCTCGACCGGAGCTGTCCCGGCTGCGCGGAAACCCTGGACCTGTTCACGGGCGTGCTGGGCGCCGAAGCCGGCAACCTGGGCCTGCGGTCGACTGCGACCGCCGGTGTGTATCTGGGCGGCGGTATCCCATCGAAGATCCTGCCGGCCCTGCGGACCGCAAGGTTCCTCAATGCATTCCGCGCCAAGGCGCCCATGAACGCGCTGGTGGAGGCGATGCCGGTCACCGTCATCCTCGAACCGGACGCCGCCCTGCTGGGCGCCGCCCTCGCGGCGCGCGAGGTATTGGCGGACGGCCATGAAGCGTAGCCGGCCGAGGCGACTGACGGCCCTGGCCCTCGGCGGCCTGACGATCTGGTGCTGTGCCGGCGCGGGGCTCGAGCGCGGTCACCCCGGAGCCGCCGCGGCGGCGCAGGACGCCGGCCGGGCCGGCGAGCGGGAACGAATGGTGGACATGCAGATCCGGGCGCGCGGCGTCCGAGACCCGCGGGTGCTGGAAGCGATGCGCACGGTTCCGCGTCACCGCTTCGTGCCGCCGGAGCTCCAGGATCAGGCGTACGCGGACACGCCGCTCCCGATCGGCTCCCAGCAGACCATTTCGCAACCCTATATCGTCGCCTACATGACGGAGGCGCTCGACCTGCCGCCGGACGCAGTCGTACTGGAGGTGGGCACGGGCTCCGGGTACCAGGCGGCGGTGCTCGCCGCGGTGGCGCGGGAGGTGTACAGCATCGAGATCGTGCCGGAGCTGGCGGCGCGCTCCGCGCAGGTGCTGACCGACCTGGCGTATGACAACATCCACCTGCGGACCGGCGACGGCTACCGCGGCTGGCCCGAGGCGGCCCCGTTCGATGGAATCGTCGTGACCGCCGCGCCCGACCACGTGCCGCCCGCACTCGTGGACCAGCTGGCGGTCGGCGGGCGGCTGGTTATTCCTGTGGGTCGCTATTCGCAGGACATGCGGATTGTGACGAGGACGGCCGACGGCGCGGTTTCCGAGACGACCATCCCGGTCCGTTTCGTGCCGATGACCGGCGAGGCGGAACAGCGCTGAGCGCGGCGGCCCGGCCGCGGCGGCTAGTGGGCGGCAGCCGCGGCGTTGGGTTCGTAGCTGGCGATCGACACCTGCGCGGCGGCCCGTTCCGCTACCTGGACGAACGCGCGCGCCGCCGGCGAGTCCGGTTCCGCCATCACGATCGGGACGCCGTTGTCGCTGCCGGCGCGGATCGGGGCATACAGCGGGATCTGCCCGAGGAACGGCACGCCCAGCTCGCTCGCCACGCTCTCACCGCCGCCGCGCCCGAAGATGTCGCTCTCGTGGCCGCAGTCCGGGCAGGCGTAGAACGACATGTTCTCAATCACGCCGAGCGGCGGGACCTCCAGCTTGCGGTACATCCCGACAGCCCGTCTCGTATCGGCCAGCGAAACGTTTTGCGGCGTCGTCACCACGATCGCGCCGGAGACGGGTACGGTCTGCGTGAGGCTGAGCGCCACGTCCCCGGTGCCCGGCGGCATGTCGACCACGAGGTAGTCCAGCTCGCCCCAGTTCACGTCCTGGAAGAACTGCCGTACGACACCGTGGAGCATCGGACCGCGCCAGATGATGGGCGCCGAGCGATCCGCGAGAAATCCCATCGACACGACGCTGATCCCGTGCTTCTGCGCCGGGACGATCTTCTTGCCGTCCGTGGAGAGCCGCGCGTCGAGCCCCAGCATGATCGGCACATTGGGACCGTAGACGTCCCCGTCGATCATACCGACCCGCCCGCCGTAGCGGGCAAGCGCCACGGCGATGTTGACCGCGACGGTCGTCTTGCCGACGCCGCCCTTGCCGGCGCCTACCGCGATGACGTTCTTGACCCCCGGGATCGGCGCGCGCGCCGTTTGGGTGGGTACGGCGGAGCGCACGCTGGCGGTCATCTCGACCGCGACGCCGGAGACCCCGGGCAGCGCCTTCACGGCGGCCTGCGCCTGGTCGCGCATCTGGTCCTTGACGGGACACGCGGGGGTGGTCAGCTCGATCGTGAACGAGACATCGCCGCCCGCTATGGCGAGATTCTTGACGAACCCGAGGCTCACGATGTCACGACCGAGGTCCGGATCGGTTACAACGCGCAGGGCTTCCAGAACGTCCGGTTCACTGATGGCAGGCACTGGCACCCTCAGGGGATGGCGATACGCACTTCGACGTGCGTCTCGGGAGCGAACGGGGGACTCACGCTGAAGCGCAGCCGCGCGCCGTCGTGCACCCCGGGCGGCACCCGCAGGTCCAGGTGGTGCGCGAGCAGTCCGGCGCCGGTTCCGGCGCAGACACCGCACGCCTCGCTCCACACCTCGCCCCGTCCACCGCACATCGGGCAAGTGAGCTGCACGGGGAGGTCGATTGGAACGTGGACGCCTTCACCGGCTTCCTTCGGCGTCAAACACACTTCCGCGGTATGAGTCGCGCAGCCGTCGGCATCGGCGACGGCGTCGAAAAACGACCGGCGCATGCCGGCGACCACGCCGGCCATGGACGGAAAGTCGACAACGATATCGTCGCACAGCCAGTCCTGCGCCTCTTGCCGCACCCGTTCGACGGTCGTACGCCGATCGATCATGGAAGTGTTACGATAGGTTCGTCCCTGGTGGTTGTCAAGGCAGCGCGGTGGCCCCGGGACGGGCCGCGCATCAATGGGATCAATGGACATGCAGTACGAGATCAAGAGCCAGCCGAGCGGCGGCCACTGGGTAGCCTGGCTCACGGCCGGCGGCGCGAATCCGGCGGGCTCAGCCATTCTGGTCGGCCAGACCCGCGAGGAAGCGGAAGCACACGCAAAGCTCTGGGCCGACCGTCTCCAGGCGGACGCGCGCCTCCGCCGCGAGGACAGCTAGCAGACTCGCAAGCGGTGCTCCGCGCCGCTGCGGCCCCGCCAGCCCACATAGTCGCCCGCCGGCGTTTCTGCCGCCTGCTCGAACACCGCCGCAAACCGATCCGGCAGCACACTGCCGAAGCTGCCGCGACTGAACGCCGGCGCCCCATCCCGCACAACCGCCGACAGATACAGGCGGTCTCGGGCGCGTGTCGCGGCTACGTACAGCAACCGCTTGGTTTCTTCGACGTCCCGGGCGCGCTCCTCTTCGTCGGCGGCGCTGCGATGCGGCCAAACCGTAACCGGCGACTCCCCTTCGGCAGGCTCCGGCGCGATGCGCACCGGCGGCTCGCTGAGCCGCGTCCCGCGGCCGAGATCGACGAGGAACACGACCGGAAACTCGAGCCCCTTGGCGGCATGCACCGTCATCAGATTGACCGCGTCGAACGCCTCCACGACGGCGTTCGACATGCCGGCCGATAGCCGCTCGATCTGCTCGGACACGCTCGCCATGGTCGCGTAGCCGCGGTTCTGGATGCGCCGGACCAGGCCGCGTATCCGCCGCAGATTGGCCCGCGCCTGGCGGGCGTTGGGCCCGCGCAGCTCGAAGGCGTACGCCGTGCCTTGCAATACGTGGTCGAGCAGCTCCGCCGGCGGAAGTCGGTCCACCAGCGGCATCCACTCGCGTACGCCGCGGCGCGCCAGCTCCAGCACGCTCCGATCCTCCGGTCCGAGCAGCGCGGCGCGCGGCGACGGCTCGGGAGCGACGAGCGACGCCGACATTTCGCCGGCCAGCGCCAGCAGGCCGCCATCCGAAATGCGCGCCATGCGTGACCGGAGCAGCGCCGCGGCGCGCAGCTCCGACGAAGGTTGCGCAAGAAAGCGGATCAACGCGCGAACGTCCTGGATTTCCTCGGCATCGACGAACCCGAGCCCCTTGTAGACGTACGTCCGCACGCCCCTGCCGGTCAGCGCGCGTTCGAACTCCCGGTGGCTCTCGCGCGTGCGGAACAGGATGGCCACGTCTTCAGGTCGGACGCCGCGCGTTCCGCCGCCATCCTTGCGCCGTACTTGCCCGCCTTCGAGCAGCGCCGCGACCTCGCCGGCCACGGCGGCGGCGCAGGCCTCGATGCCGGGAGCGATCGCCAGACCCAGGGCGTCGGCGCCGGCTGCCGCCGAATCCTCCAGGGGAAAGCGGTCCTCGTCCTCATACCGGAACGGGTCGCCGCCCCGCGCGTCACCCCCGATCTCGGCGAACAGATCGTTGACGAATCCGAGCAGCCCCGGCACGGCCCTAAAACTGTGGCCGATTGACCGGCGAACGTCGCCGCCGGCGCGCAGCGCCGCTATTTCCGCGGTCGCGTCCCGAAACGTGGCGACATCGGCATCGCGGAAACGGTAGATGGACTGCTTGCGGTCGCCCACCACGAAGATGGTCGGCTTGAGCGGGGCCTCCTCCACCAGGCCGCTCCCCTCGCCCCAGGAACGCACGAGCAGGGAGATGAGCTCCCACTGCATCCGGCTGGTATCCTGGAACTCGTCGACCAGGACATGGTGGTAGCGCGACTCCAGCCGGAACCGCGAACGGGCGAATTCGTCCATCCGCCGCAGCAGGTTCAGCGACCGTTGCAGCACGCCGGTAAAGTCGAGCAGTGCCCGTGACCGCAGCACCTGCTCGTATTTCGCGACGGCCAGATTGAATATCGTGCGCACCGCCCGCGTCATGACCAGGTTGACGTCCCGATCGAATGCCGCCAGCACCTCATGCACGCGCGGCGCCAGCAGGACAGCCGCCTGGCGGTACCGGCGCCGCGCCGCGGCGTCTTGCGCGGCAAGCGGGAAACGCTTGCGCGGCATGCCGCGCCGGGTCAGGAATGCCGCCCGCAGGCGATCGAGCCAGGCGCGCACGGTGGGCGGATCGGCGCCGGCCATCGCGGATGCCCGCCCCAGATCCCACGCCAGAATCTCCGCGGACGCATCCCCGGACTCTTCCAGGGCGATCAACGGAGCAATCTCTGTGCGCAGATTCGAGAGGCAGTCTGCGAGCCGCGTCGCGGCGCGGCGGCAGGCCGTCTCGCCGGTCAGGTCTGCCGGTGCACCCTCCAGGGACCTTCGCAGCGCCTCCCGCGCGGTGAGGCGGCGCTCCAGCAGGCTCCGCAACGCGTCGCCCGCACGCCGCCAGCCCAGGTGCGCCAGCAGCATCGCCACTGCGGGGTCACGGTCCGCCGCCCGCGCGGCGGCATCCAGCGCGAGACTGACCGCCTCGTCGACAAGGCCGGGGATTTCCGTTTCGTCGGCAATGCCGAAGTCGGGATCCAGGTCGGCCTCCAGCGGAAACTCCCGCAGCAGCGACAGACAAAAGGCGTCCACGGTGCTGACCGCCACGTCGCCGAGCCGATCCCGCAGCTCGTTCCAGCGCGCGCGGCCGGCCGCCGATTCGGTAGCCTCGCGGCGTAGCGCGGCAACGATGCGCTCGCGCATCTCGGCGGCCGCCTGGCGGGTGAACGTGATGGCAAGGATGTTGGCGGGCGCAACCCCGGCGCGCAGCAGGTTGACGTAGCGCTCGACCAGCACCGACGTCTTGCCGGTGCCGGCAGAGGCCTCCAGCACCACGTTGTTGGCCGGGTCGGTGGCGTAACGCCGGGCGTCGCTGTCGGCTGGCCGGCTCATTCCTCTCCGCTGTATTCCTTGCGGCAGACCGCGGCGTATGCGCAGCTGTTGCAGAGATGCCGCCCGGACGGCCGCACCGGATAGGTCCCGCGCGCTATCAGCGCCAGCACCGCGCGGGCGCGGGAAGCCCCCGCTTCCAGGGCGGACTCCACGGAGGCGTGCGTCAACGGAACGTGCAGGCGCGGATCGCCGAGTGCCACGTACGCGGCGTCGCGGGCGCGCCACGTGCGCCCGCGGTAACCGTCGAGCTGCCGCTCGGCCCACCGCGCACGGGCCGGCAACTGGGAGGCCCGCTCCCCAACCGGCGCCCGGCCCGCGCGATAGTCGATGGTGCTGAACGTGCCGTCGGCCAGCAGGTCGACACGGTCCACGCTGCCCCGCACGCGCACGCGTCGCTCGCCCTCGTCGGGCGGCAGCGCGCAATCTTCCTCGACACGCAGATCGACGAGGCGCTCGACGATGTTTGCCGACCGGCCGAGCTCCACCAGGCACAGCTGCTCCGCCAGGCCGGGCGCCGCCGCCGACCCGCGCAGCCAGGTGCCGATAACGGCCCGATCGGCCGCCGGCGCATTGCGCACCTCTTCGTCCACCAGCGCCCGAAAGCAATCGAGCGCCCGGTCCTGATTGGCGAACGTGACGGTCAGCTCCCCCTCGGCCTGCCAGGCTGCAAAGAACCGGGGCATCAGCCGCCGCAGCAGAGCACCGCGCGAACGGGGTGAAAGCGCGGGCTCGCCGGCGGGCTCCTCTTCCAATCCGAGCTCGTAGCGCGCGAAGTACTTGAACGGACAGTCGAGGTACTGCTCGACCGCACCGGCGGAGTACGACCCAAGGCGGCTCGCGCCGGCCGCGCCTCCATAGCGGCTGTCCCGTTGCGGGCGCGCCTGCCGCGACGCGAGCCACTCCCGCGCCGGTTCGGGAAGATCCGCCGGCCGCGACGTTCCCGACAGCGCATCGTCCGGCACGACCGGCACGCCGGTCGCCGAATGCTCGCGAGTGACGGACAGACCGGCGTCCGCCAACTGCTCGAGGAACATGGACGGGATCACGATTGCCTCATCCTCCAGCGAAAACGTCGAGAGCGATACGCGCCCGGCGGCGAGGCGGACGAGGTCCCCGAATCTGGCCCGCGCGGCATGTAGACGATCACGCTCCGGCGGCCAGCCGAGCGCCCGCAGCAGCGGCGGCGGATAGAAGACGACGCGGCTCGGCGGCGGCGGCCAATCGTCATCGACGAGACCGACGATGAACACGGTATCGAACCGACCATAGGCGGCCGCGCGGGCATCGACCAGGTGTACGCCGCCCGCGCCGGTCAACGGCTGGAACGTGCGGCTCTCAATCCAGCGCCGGACCGACGCCGTCAGGTCTTCGAAGCCGGCCGGCGTGTCGTCCATTGCGGCGTGCGTCCGCGCCAGCGCCGCCAGTACCTCCAGGACCGCGTCGCGCGCGCGCACCTCGCGAGCGGCCGCCGGCGCGGGCGCCGCGCTGGACGTCCCGTGCCGGCGCAGAAACGCTGCCAGCAGTTCGAGCTGCGCCGACGGCCGGCCGGACGCCTCGAGCGGCCGGAGCTCCTCGGCGAGCGCGGCGGCGACGGCGGCGGCCGGCGCGGCCTCGGCCAGCCGTGGATCGTTGCCGGCGCCGTCCACACCGGAACTCCCCCAGTGATCCGCCAACGCCGCCAGCGCCTGCCGGCCACCGCCGAATCGAACCCGATGGAGCGCCCGGTCGAGTGCATCGATCTCGCGGACGGCGAGCGGACGCCGCGCATGCTCGAAGTAAAAATGCGGTGAGCGCAGCAGGGCGACGGCGGCAGCGCGGCTGAAGCCGGTTCGCACGAACTCGACGACAAGCGCCAGCGCCGCAGCGTAGGGCTCGGCCGCCAGCGGAAATGCATCGCGGGTCTGAAACGGCACGCCGGCCTGCGGAAACAGTTGCCGTGCCAGATAGAGGTACGGCAGCGGACGCTGAAACACGACGGCGGCGGGCGCGCCGCGCCCCCCTTGCAGCGCGCGCGCCACCTCCAGCAATTCGTCCTCGCGGTCGCGCCGGACAAAGTGAACCTGCTCGCTATCGTGCGGCGCGACGAGCACCGGTGCGGCGGCGGGCGCGTCGAAGCGCTCCTCGTCGATGCCCGGCAGGTGGTCGGCCAGCCGTTCGTGGAAACCGGCGGCCAGCACGGCGTCGGTGGCCACGATGTCGATCCGCTCCAGCCCCGCAAGTCGCGTCAGCAGATCGAAGTCGGCCGGCCACAATCCGTCGGGATCGGCCGCCTGGTCGGCGAGCGTGACCACGACGGCAACGATTGGACGGTCCAACCCGCCCGCGATCAACCGCCGCCGCAGGCTGTGCTCGTCATGCCGGCCGGATTGCGCGCTCCGCCGCTCGAAGGCGCGGAAGGCGGCGGCCAGGAATCCCGTCTGCTGCAACAAGCGCCGCGCGCCGCGGTCCAGGTCCGCGCTCACCTCGAGATCGGCGCCTGTCAGGCGGTCGAAGCTGTCGACGGTCTGGCGCCGCCGGCGCAACTCGTCGTAGAACTGCAGGATTGACGGCACCAGGCCGGGGCGCTGCTTGAACGGGGGTGCGCTTGCCTCGCTGGCCGCCGTGCGCGCGGCGGCCAGCATCAGGACGTAGCGCTCGACGGCGGACAGCAGCGGAGCCGCTGGGTTGGACCTCTCCGAGAGCGCCTGATACCAGTCTTCGCGCGTCAACAGCGCCGGCAACGCGGACGCGGGCGTAGCGCCGCCGGCTGGATGCTCCAGGGTGCGGCGGAGCTGGTCCGCCGCCGCGCGCGTCGGCACGATCACCGCGGTATCGCGCGCGGGGCGCGCGCCCTGGTCGCGCGCGAGCGCAGCAATCGCCTCCCGGAAGCCGTGCAGGTCGGCGGTCCGGACCAGGCGGGTGCGACGCGGGGTGATCAATTGCGCTCGGTCTGCGGCAGGACGCGGTCAAGCTCGACGGCCGCGCGGTCGAACAGCATCAGCGCACCGGCCGCGGCGGCGGCCGAGTCCCACGCCCCGCTCAAGTCGCCTTCGAGAACGGCTTCGTAGCGTTGCCGCGCCGCGGTTGCCGCCAGATTGATTGCCTGCCGCAACAGCTCGTGAACCACCCGCGCCTCGACTGGCGGCACGTGGCCGCTGAGGCTGTCCAGCGCATCCGTCAGTCCGCGATCGAGGGCCGCCAGCGCAGACGCGGCCGGGCCGGCCAGCAGCCGGATATCGTCGAGCGCGGCGCGCGACGCCGTGAATCGGGCCATGACCTGCTTGACGTCGGCGCCGTATGCACGGGCCGCCGTCGTCGCATGCAGCCGGTGGTCGCGCTCCAGCCGCAGCGCACGGGCTTCGGTCAGATACCCGTCGATCGCAGACAGCAATGCGGCCAGGTGATCCGGATTCCGCCGTCCCAGCTCGGCATCCCGCGCGCGTACTCCGTCGAGCACCGTCCGCACGCCGTGTACGTCCGCCCGCCGGGCGAAGGCGGCCGCCTGCGCCAGCGACTCGCGCCGCAACTCGGCATAGGCGGCCACGCGGCGCGCCTCGGCGGCGCGGTCGCGGACTGCGATCGCGCGAGTCACCTCACGCCATTCGGCGCCCAGCTCGCTGCGCGGGTCGTCGAGCACGGCTGCCACGGCGTCCAGGATGGCCAGCCGCTCCTCGGGCACGGCGCTGAGCCGCGACGCGGTGAGCGCGCGGGCGATGATCTCCTGCAGGCTGGGAGCGGGAAGGACCGGCATCGCGCGCGGCCGGCCGGTCGTGGCGACGAGGCTGACGCTCAGGTCGCCATCGGCGGCGCCGCCCGTGTCGGCCGAGACCGCCTCATCGAGCAGGGCGACGATTTCCACGACATCGGGCGCCCGATAGCCGTGGTTCGCGTCCATCCAATCGAGCAGGCGCTGCCGTGTGGACCGCGCCAGCGCGACGCGCGCCCGCGGATCTTCGGTGAAGGCAATCTCGTTCAGCGCGCGCGCCACCGCGGCGCTCATCTGCTCGAATTCCGCCTCCCCGTGCGAGGCCGCGTATCGGGCGGCGCGCACGGCCTCGGCGTAGCGCCGGGTCGTCTCCCAGTCCACCGCTCCGGCGGGCACCGTGATGAGCTGGGCGCCCTGACGCCCCTCCGGCAAGTCGAGCGGCAGCAGAAACGCCACGCGGTCCGCGACGCGCACGTAGTCCCCACGAATGACGAGGTCGCCGCCCTGCACCAGGAAGAGACGATAGGGGGTGTGGTGGTCGGCCTGGGCAGCGGAGGCGACCGGCGAGCAGGCGGCGATCAGACCTGACAACAGTGCGGCCAGAACCCACATCCGCACGGACGGCGCCGCCGGGCGAATGCAGCGGGGCGTTCGCCGCGCGCTCCCAGCCATCGGCGACAGCGTAGCGGCGCGCGGCGGCGACCGTCAAGCAAATCAGCCGCCGAGACGCTGTGTAAAAACAGTTGAAAAACTGTGTGCCGAGTGTGCAATACCGTGCAAGAAAAATTTTCTCCGGCCGCAACGCCTAGCGATTCCCCCAAGTCGGCGATGTGGATGACGTCTTCGCGTCCGGCTTCGCTTGACGCCGCCCGGACGGCCACCGAAGAATTCACCGTTGCATCGCGTTCACCCTTGCTCGACGCCGCGCCGAATCCGTGATCAAACATCGCTTCGAAGAAACCATCAACGGCCGCGGTTACAAGATCGAGGTGCTGGCGGTGCGGCCCGATCGCTGGCGCGCCTACCTCGTCCGCAGAACCGACGGACCGACCGCCCTGATGCCGTTCTACGGCCGGACGCCGGACGAGGCCGCCCGGCAGCTGGCGGACTGGCTCACCCGTGCGCACGGCACGGCAAACGAAACAAGCTAGCCCGCATTCCTCACCAGCCTTCTGCTGCGGCCGATGCTCCGCTCGCGGTGACGCCCTCGCGACGAAGGGCCGTGATGTTCGTCCCCGGCGTCGAAGAGCGGCCTGGCCGCTTGCCGGCCCGGATCCGCCACTCGCCGAAAAGCGCTGGCGCGCGCTCGCCGAGGGTGCCAGGCTGGACCGCGAACGACTACTGAGGGAGGTGCGCGTTGACTGATTCGATACCCGGCCTCGAGGCAACCCGGCGATCGGGACGCCGATCGCGCATCGCGTTCGGATCGCTCCTGCCCGGGCTGGTGCTCGTGGTCGTCGGCCTCGTGTTCCTGCTCGACAACCTCGGTCTCGTCGAGAGTTGGAGCGTATTGCGGTTCTGGCCGGTGATCCTGCTCGTCGCCGGTATCCATAACCTCGTCAACGTCCGCGATCGCGGGTCGGTAGTCAGCGGGGCCCTGCTGGTCGCCGTTGGCGCACTGCTGCTCCTCAACGCCCTGAACCTGATCGACGTCGACATCTGGGACTTCTGGCCGATCATTCTCGTGGCCATCGGCATCCGGACGCTGATGAACGCGAATTCGGGTCCCGGCGGCGCATCCGAGCCCTCCGAGTCGGGGGAGTCGGCCACGGCCTTTCTCGGGAGCGTCGAGCGGCGGAACAATTCGGCCGACTTCCGCGGCGGGTCCGCTTCGGCATTCATGGGCGGCGTCAACCTCGATCTCCGGGAGGCGGACATCGCCGGTGAGCGGGCGGTGATCAACGTCTTCGCGATAATGGGCGGTCTGGAGATCCGGATACCCGAGGAGTGGACGGTCGAGTTGGGGGTGATGTCGGTGATGGGCGGGATCGAGGACAAGACGCGCGGGCCAGCCGTTGCCGCCAAGCGCCTCGTGCTGAAGGGGACGGTGATCATGGGCGGGATCGAGATCCGCAACTGAGCGGACGAGGCCGAGGAGACCGGGCATGACCAACGCACCGTGCGTCGGACGGGGCTCCAGCGAAGCGGAGTCGGACGGGGCGCACTCCGGTCGTCTCGATGCCGTCGGGTTCCCGGGTCGCAACGAGCAGCCCGTCGTGACGGACGCCTTCCGCGGCGGCAATATCGCGGCGGGCACGGGGCGCGTGGGGGTCGGGAACTGACGATGCACCCGATCCTGGGGTCGGCCCGGCGGCGCACCCTTTATCTGGCATCGTGGATCGTTGTCGGGTTGCTCGTCGCCGTTGCCTGGTCGGCGGCGAACCCGGACGCCGCCATCGCGGTCGCCCTCGCCGTCGTCGTGCCTCCGTGCCTGGTCTTGGCGTTCGTTTGCCTGTCGGCGTGGTACGTCTGCCGGGCCGCACCTCTGGCCGCCGGTTCCGTAATTCGGACGCTCGCCGCGCACGCGGCCGCCGGGATGGTGGCGGCGGTCGTCTGGGCGACGGTCTGGGCAGGCTGGACGGGGGTGCTGGGTAGCCTACCCGCGCTCAGCGAAGTTTCGCGCGGCTCCCGCGCCCAGCTCGCGGCCGTGGTTGCCGCTGGGGCGCTGCTGTTCTGGCTTTCCAGCCTCCTGCACTACCTGCTGGTTGCGTTCGAGGAGTCGCGCCAGGGCGAAGCGCGGGAGCTCGGGCTGGAGGTGCTGGCCCGCGAGGCGGAGCTCAAAGCCCTGCGCGCCCAGATCGACCCGCACTTTCTCTTCAACGGGCTGCATTCGATCAGCGCGCTGACGTCAACGGACCCCGCCGGCGCCCGGCGCATGTGTCTGCTGCTGGCGGACTTCTTCCGTAGCAGCGTGCGGCTCGGCGCCGAGCAGGAGATCCGGCTGGAGGACGAGCTCGCCATGGTCCGCTCGTACTTCGACATCGAGAAGGTCCGTTATGGACCGCGCCTCGAGAGCGAGGTGGTGCTGGAATCCGGCTGCGGCTCGTGCCGTGTCCCACCCCTCCTTCTCCAGCCGCTGGTCGAGAACGCGGTGCGGCACGGGATCCGCCCCCTCGTCGATGGCGGCGTCGTGCAGGTGACGGCGCGCTGCGATGACGCTTCCGTGCGCCTGCGGGTGCGGAATCCGGTCGACACCGAGGCGATAACGCGCGCCGGGACCGGCGTGGGTCTGGCGAATGTGGAGCGGCGCCTCGCCGCCCGCTTCGGCCGCGAGGCGGTCACCCGCTGGCGGCGCGAGGACGGCTGGTTCGAGGTCGACCTGCGATTCCCACGGATCGAGGAAACCGGCGCCGCTGGGGAGCGATTCGACGGGGGCGGGCGGTGACCCCGCCGGCGCGCCGGCGCATTCGGGCAGTCGTGGTCGACGACGAGAAGCTCTCGCGGGTGCTGGTCCGGGAGTACGCCTCCGGGCACGACGACATCGAGATCGTGGCCGAGTGCGCCAACGGGTTCGAGGCGGTCCGGGCCGTCAACGACCTGAAGCCGGACCTGGTCTTTCTCGACATCCAGATGCCGAAGCTCGATGGCTTCGAGGTGCTCGAGCTTATCGGGCCCGACGTCGGCGTGATCTTCGTCACCGCCCACGATGCGCATGCCCTGCGTGCGTTCGAAGTTCACGCGGTCGACTACCTGCTGAAGCCCTTCGGCTCCGAACGGTTCGCCGAGGCGCTCGACGAGGCGCGCGGGCGGCTTGCCCGCGCGCTGCCGACACCGGTTTCGCGCGTCGTCGCCAGCGCGCGGCCGGCAGGCACGTATCTCCGGCGCATCCTCATCCGCACCGGCGCGCGGGTGGACGTTGTCCCGGTCGGCAGCGTCGACTATATCCGCGCCCGCGACGACTACGTCGGCGTCGTCTCCGGGGGCAAGGAGAGGCTGAAACAGCAGACGCTGGCCGAGCTCGAAGGACAACTCGACCCGGCACGGTTCGTGCGGGTCCACCGTTCGTTCCTGCTCAACGTCGACCGCCTGACCAGGCTCGGGCCAGCCACCCGCGACAGCTACGTTGCCGTGCTCGAGGACGGGACGGAGTTGCCGGTCAGCCGGCGCGGCTACCGAAGGCTGAGCGAGCTATTGTGAGGCACTCGGCAGACGCGGGAGCCATCCAAACCTCGGCAACCGCGTACGGTGGAACGAGTGGTGGACCAGACGGGGGTCGAACCCGTGACCTCGTGAATGCCATTCACGCGCGCTCCCAACTGCGCCACTGGCCCACTTTGAACGAAATCTCATTCTATGTGCATCACGGCGGGCGATCAAATGTGCGCGCATATTCCGCCGGCGTGTCTATGTCGCGGAACGGCCCGTCCTCTTCGATTGGAACCGACACCGAATCGCCCAGATGCGCGGCCACAATCGCCTTTGCGCTGGAGTCGGCCGGCGCACGAACGATCTCTCCGAAGACCGAACGGTCGAAAATGACCGGGTGTCCGTGCCGGCCCCGGCGTTCCGGTCGGACCAATGGGGCGCCGGTTCGCAGGTAGGCGTCGAGCAGCGCCGCGACCGTGCCCGCGGATACGAGCGGCACGTCGACAAGCGTCACCAGCATGGCGCTGACGCCGGGACGGTCCACGGCGCGCAAGCCGACCTGCAACGACGAGAACTGGCCGCACTCCGGGGTCGGATTCAGCACCACGCGCGGCGGGCGGTCCGCCTGCGCCAGCACCCGCTCGATCTCCGCCGCGACGCCGCCCGCCACAACCACGACGTCGTCCACCCCGCCGTCGCGCAGCGTCCGCACGATGCGGCCGACAAACGTCTCTCCGTCCGGGCTCGCCGGCAACAGGGCCTTCGGCCGGCCCATGCGGCTCGACCGGCCCGCGGCCAGCACGACGCCTGGAATGATCATTGCGCTCTCCCGCGATTCTCCGTCCCTTGTCCGCAATGATAGAATCCGGCGCATGAGCGATGTGCAGATCCAGATTCGCTGCCAGCGTTGCGGCGCGCAGATGGCGCTGCGCGACCCCGAACCCGGCGCGCCCTGGCCCCCCCAGCAGTTCTGGGAGTGCACGACATGCGGCAGGCACTTCTGGACCACCTATCCGCCGCCGAAACCGCCGAAGCCGGCGCCCCCGAAGCCCGCGCCATCACCCCCGCAGTCCGCATAATCTCCCGTCCAACCCGCTTGACTTTTGCTTGACTTCTGGTACAGACACCAATAGACTGACCACCTTCGTTCCGGGGCTGCTCCAGGCGGGAGCCGTGTGGTTCCTGCACGCAGTTGGCATGCAGTTTCGAGAGTTGTCTGGCGGTTCGAAGGAGCTTTTGGATAGAGGTTGACAGTTCTCGGAGGAACGGTATGCCAACCGGTACGATCGCACGGCTTCTGATTGACAAAGGGTTCGGATTCATCCGCGACGAGGGTGGAATCGAGCATTTTTTCCACCGCAGTGCGGTTCGCGGCGCCGTATTCGAGCTCCTGCGTGAAGGGCAGCGTGTCGATTTCACGCCCGAGGAATCGCAGAAAGGCCCGCGCGCCGGAGACGTCCGTCTGATCGAAAGCTAGGCCGTCCCAGCGGACGTGACGGTCTGACCATCCCGCATCCTGCGGCCTGCCATCCCTTGGTTCGCTCGGCCGTCTCTGTGCCGTCTGGAAGCGAACGGGGCCCGGTGGCCCTCCCGGTCTTCAAAATCGGTCGCTCCCCGCGAGCGCGGGGGGGCTGGGTTCGACTCCCAGGCGCTTCCGCCAACTCGCAGACACTCGCGTTCCACGCCCGTCAGCCCTGCGCCGGACCACCGGCAATCCGCACGACGTAGCGCCCTCGCGCTTCGCCGCGCAGCAGCGTGGCAAACGCCTCCGGCAGTTCCTCCAGCGAGATTGACCGTGAGGT
The DNA here is from genome assembly GCA_021296485.1 of Acidobacteriota bacterium. Taxonomy (GTDB): domain Bacteria; phylum Acidobacteriota; class Vicinamibacteria; order Vicinamibacterales; family UBA8438; genus JAAXGX01. Next base: position 45,271 of record JAGWAI010000013.1, on the reverse strand, counting down.
CGCAGCCAGGTGCGCCGGCTTCAGATCGGTGGCCAACCGACGCCACACTTCCTGCCGGACATCCATCGCGCACATTGACGAATCGATTCCGAGGAGCTTGACGCCGCGCAGAATGAACGGCATGACGGTGGTGTGCAGTTCGATGCCGCCGGTCAGGCCGGAACTCGCGATGCAGCCGCCCCGTTTCATGGTCCGCGTCAACCAGGCGAGCGTTTCCCCGCCCACCGGGTCGACCGCACCCGCCCACACCGACTTTTCCAACGGACGCGTACCCATCGCCAGTTCGCCGGCCGAGAGCACCTCCGCCGCGCCCTGCGACCGCAGGAACCCATGGGCGTCGGCCTTGCGTGTTATGGCGGTCACCTCGTATCCACCGGCAGCCAGACATTGCACCGCGAGGCTGCCTACCCCGCCGGTTGCGCCGGTGACCGCAACCGGTCCGCCGGACGGATGCAGTCCGTTACGCTCCATTTCCACCACGCTGAGCGCGGCGGTGAAGCCGGCAGTCCCGATTGCCATCGCGTCGCGCAGGCCGAGGCCCGCGGGCAGCGGCACCACCCAGTCCGCCGGGACGCGCACGTAGTCGGCGAATCCGCCGTCGTGGCTCTCGCCCAGGCTGTAACCGGTGACCAGCACGTCGTCACCCGCCGCAAAGCGGGCATCGCTGCTCGTAACGACCGTGCCGGCGAAGTCGATGCCACCCACGAGCGGAAACCGGCGCATGATCTTGCCGGCGCCGGTGGCGGCCAGGGCGTCCTTGTAGTTCACGCCGGAGTACGCGACGCGGGCGACCACCTCGCCCGCAGCGATCTCATCCAGGCTGACCTGGACCAGACGTCCCCGGATCGCGCCGTCCTCCTGGAACACCCTGTACGCCCTGAACGGATCCACCATCGTCAACTCCTCCCGCATGCCGCGGTCCCCATGGTTTCGAACAACTCCATACACGCGCCGGTGTCCGCCAGGTCCGGCAGCACCCGGTCCGCGCCGTGCTCCGTGAGCTCGGCTTCGCTGTACGGGCCGGTCGCCACCGCCACCGCCCACGCCCCGGCCGCGCGTGCGCAGCGGATGTCGAGCGGTGTGTCGCCGACCACCACGACCTGCGCTGACGACTCGATGGCGATCCCCTGCCGCCGCGCGCGGGCGATTGCGACCGGCACCAGCTCGTCGCGGCTCGCGGCATCGTCGCCGTAGGCGCCGCAGGCAAAGTGCCGCCAGAGACCGAAGTACTCGAGCTTGATACGCGCAGCCCTGGCGAAGTTGCCGGTCAGCAGCGCGCTTGTAAGGTCGGGGCGACCCTCAAGCCTCGCCAGCAGGCGGCGCACGCCCGGCATCAGACCCTTGCGCGGAAGCGGGTCGTGGATCGTTACCGCCAGCCGCTCGCAGTAGAGATCGTGAAACCGCGCCCGCAGATCCGCCGCCGCGGTCAGTCCGGTCTGCGCCAGCGCATCGTGGAGCAGCAACGGATCCGTGCGGCCGGCGACCGGGATGCCGTCGAAAGCGCCGGCAACGCCGAACAATTCCTCGAACGTCTCGTTGAGCGCGCGCTTGCCTGCGCCGCCGGACAGCAGCAGCGTGCCGTCGATATCGAACAGCACGAGCATCCCGGGACGGTCCGGCCCGTCCAGCCGGTCCATCATTGCGGATCGAGCAACCGATCGACTTCGGCGACGATGGTCGTGCTGGACACCATCGCGATGACTTCCGTGCGCAGAGCCGCGATGTTCGCGGCGATGGCCGAGAGCGCCAGGACGGAATGGACCGTTACGGGAATGGTCCGCGTGTCGACGCCGCCGCCTAGAATCGCCGCCGCCATGGTCAGCGCCATTGCGATCACGGCAATCGAGAATACCGGCCGGCGCGCGCGGGCCACCGCGGCGTACAGGTCCGGCGACAGCTGCCCCTCGGTCACCGCCTCCCGGACGGCCCGCCCCTTGCCCAGCAGGTAGAACATGGTCATGGAGTGGGCCAGCAGCGTCACCAGCGTGGAGAAGATGCCAAGGGACGTGTGGAGGTACAGATCCCCTCCCGTGAAGCCGAGCACGGCGCTGTAGCCGAGCCCCGCAAGTCCTATGAACGTGGCGGTGATCAGTGCGGCGGTCACGCCAAAATCATATCAGCCGGCGGCGACGGCTCCGGCCTGTCCGGCGACCGCCCGGTGGGCCGCCTGCAGCCGCTGCCGCAGGTGTGCGAGCTCCGCTCCGGACGGTCCCACGACGCCGAGGTACTTCGCACGGTGGTGGTGATCGCCGTGATAGTCCGAGCCGCCCGAGACCGCCAGTCCGTGGCGCGCAGCCAGCGCCGCGTACCGCGCGCGCTCCGGCCGGGCGTGGTCCGAATGGTGCGCCTCGATACCGCCGAGTCCGGCCCGGGCGAGACCGGGAATAAGCTCGTCGCGGCGCAGCAGCCCCGGATGGGCCAGTACCGCGACACCACCGGTGGCGGCGATCTTGCGCACGACCTCCGCGGGCGAATGCCCTTCGCGTGAAACGAACGCGGGCCGGCCGTCACCCAGCCAGCGGTCGAACGTCTCCTGCATGCTGCCCGCGTGACCGGCCTCGACGAGCGCGCGCGCAATGAGCGGCCGCGTCACGACCATGCGTACGGACTCCGCCTTGCGGATCAGCGTTTCGATGTCGATCGGCACGCGCAGCCTGGCGAGCTTGGCGGCGATGGCCCGCGCGCGATCGAGACGCGCCGTCCGCTGAGCGCCTAAGAAACGGACCAGGCCGGGCGGTTCCACGGCCAGGAAATAGCCCAGGATGTGACAGTCCCGGCGATCGAGCACGGCCGTAATCTCGACGCCGGGAATGAATTCCAGGCCCATCTCCGCCGCCGCAGCCGCGGCAGCCGGAACGCCTTCCATCGTGTCGTGATCCGTCAGGCTCAACGTCCGCACACCGGCGGCGCGCACGCGGCTGACGAGTGCAGGCGGATCCAGGGCGCCGTCCGAAGCGGTCGAATGCAGGTGGAGGTCGATCACCGGCGTGGGAACCAGGGGGGTGTATTCCGACCCGCTCTCAGACGCTCGCGCGGCGCGGGCGTCCCTTGGCGCGGCGGCGCGGCGGCTTCGCGGCCTGGCGGAGCGCGAGGGACTTGTACTCGCGGATGAGCAGCTCGAGGTGCTCCCGCTCCTCGTCGGCGAACTCCATGAAGATCCGCTTCCCTTCCGAGTCCTCGAAGCGTTCGCCGTAGCGTTTGAAGAAGCGGTGCGATCCGCGCTCGCAGCGGATGCCGATCATCAGCGCCTGCTTGTCGTCCACGCCCTTCGCCAACACGTCCGTGCCAGCCGCGAACAGACCGTTGGCGGCGCCCTTGAAGAACAGGAAGGCGGGCCGCGACTCGAGATCCGGATCCTGGGCCAGCACCTCCTGGTAGCGGGCTTCCAGCTTCGCCAGGTGCTCTCCCTCTTCCTCGGCAAGCTGCTGAAACACGCGCCGGCCGCGCACGTCCTTCGTCATCCGCGCCGCGCGGGTGTAGAACTCCAGCCCGCTGCGCTCGGTCGCGATGGCAATGCGCAACGCATCCCTGGCCAGCAACAGCTCGGTCGGCGCTTCGTCTTCAGGCCGCTGCCGTCCCGTCCGGCACGCCTCGCAGGTGCCGTATATCTGGACGACGCTCTTGCGCACGTCGAACCCGCGCGCGTCGGCAACCTCTTCGATCAGTCCCTCGATGTCCGAGCTGAGGAATTCGTACGAGTGGTTGCAGGACTTGCAGATCAGGTGAAAGTGGCGCGGGTGGCGGTACGAGTGCTCGAATCGGAAACGGCCCTCGCCGAAGTCGACCTTGCGGGCGATCCCGGCGTCCACCATCCACTGGAGCGCGCGGTACACCGTCGCGCGGCTGATGCGGTGGTCCTCCGAACGCATCAACTCCACGAGATCGTCCGCGCTCAGATGACCGTGCTGGCCAAGGAAGGTGTTGACGATCAGATCCCGCTTGCCTGATCGCCGGCCGCCGGGCGGCCGATGGCGCTCTACGTAAGCTGCTTGCGGCTCCATTACCACTTGGGGCTGCGCCCCAAACCCCCGCCTGCCACTCGCGGGGCCCCTTCGCCCCACTCCGTGGCCGGCGGGCCGC
>JAGWAI010000013.1:30404-41162 GCA_021296485.1 Acidobacteriota bacterium | reverse complement strand
GGCCCCTTCGCCCCACTCCGTGGGCATCACCTACTTGGGGCTGCGCCCCAAACCCCCGGCGGCCGCTAGCGGGGACCCCGTCGCCCCGCGCCGCGTCCGCCGAGTCGCACCGTGCGCGGCTGTACCACTTGGGGCTGCGCCCCAAACCCCCGGCGCCCCGCACCGCGGCCGCCAGGCTATTCCCTGCTAGGTGCCGAACGACTGGCCACAACCACAGGTCGTCTTGGCATTCGGATTCCTGATGGTGAATCCACCGCCCATCAGGTTGTCGACGAAATCGACCTCCGCTCCCGAGAGATACCGGATACTGATGGGATCCACGAAGAGGGTCACACCGTTGGACTGGAAAATCCGATCTGCATCGGCGTCGCCGGTGCCCTCCTCGATCATGAGGCCGTACTGGAACCCCGAGCAGCCGCCGCCCTGGACAAAAACGCGCAGGCCGGCCTCCGTCTTCTGCTCCTCGGTCAACAACTGCGAGATTTTCTGCGCGGCTTCCGAGGTTACGCTGACCGGCGCTGCGACGCCGACTGTCTCCATATTGTTCACGGTCTACCTCCACCGGTTTGGCCGCAATAGGCTGGGCTAATATCGTTATTATAGCCAAACAGCCGATGGATGGCGCCGCCGCGGCCCTGCCGGGCAGACCCGTGAAAGACAACCAACTGCTGGAGGAGGCCGAACGCCGCTGGGCGGTGCTCGAGCGCGAGCGGCCGGATATCGCGGAGGCGATCGCGCTGCAGCGCCGCCTGGTCGCACGCGGCCTGGCGCTTGCGGCGGCCATCGACCACCTGCCGCTGCCCGCAGCCGGCGGCGCGGCGCGCAACCTGAGCGGAAAGCGCCCGATTCTGTTCGGGGCGGGCGTCGACCTGGATGGCGCGCCGTTCGAGCCGTTCGTGCTTGCCTTCTGCGACGATCTGGCGCAGGGAGGCGCGGGGCAGCCGGCCGCGCGGCTGCGCGGTACGCTCGAACGCGGTGAGATCGAGATCGCCTCGCTGCTCGCGGCTTCGCTGATGCGCCGGCAGACCGCCATCCGCATGAAGGCGAATCATGTCGGTGTCGCGCCCGACGTGCTGTGGCTGGTGGCGGAGCTGGGCGCGGCCCCGCTGGCGCACAGGCTGCAACGCAGGCATCTGCGCGACGCCGCAGCCGCAGACGGGGCATTGCGCGCCGCGCTCGACGCCTGGGACGAGGGGCACTGCCCGGCGTGCGGATCCTGGCCGGCCCTGGCGGAGGAAGTGGCTGGCAACCGCCATCTCCGCTGCTCGTTCTGCGGCGCGGCCTGGCAACCCGCCGTCCGCCGCTGCATCTACTGTGCCGAGGCCGGCCAGTCATTCGTGGTCGCCGCCCCTGCGGAAACCCGCCAGCAGCAGCGACGCGTCGAGATGTGCCGCGCCTGCGGCGGATACCTGAAGAGCCTGAGCGCCTCCGGGTTGACGCCGTTCGCGCTGTTGCCGGTGATCGACCTCGCCTCCAGCGACCTGGATATGGGCGCCGTGGACCGCGGGTACATCCGCTTTTCCATGCGCGAATTCAACGCCGCATGAGGAGCTGCCTCGCACTGGCCCTTACCGTCCTGTCCGGCCTGGCGGCCGCTGCGCAGGACCGGGTACCGCATCGGCCGCTGTTCCCGCCGCAGGACCTCGGCATCCTCGAAGGACCCGACCGGGACGCCTGGCAGATGCCGGATGAAGTCATGGACGCGCTCGGCATCGCGGACGGCGCCATGGTGGCCGACCTCGGCGCCGGCGGCGGGTGGTTCACGGTGCGCCTGGCGCGGCGCGTCGGCCCCACCGGACGGGTATACGCCCAGGACATCCAGCCGCAAATGATCGAGTCGATCTCCCGCCGCGTCAGCCGCGAGGGCCTCACCAACGTCCGCACAATCCTCGGCACGGCTGACGACCCGCGGCTGCCGGCCGCGCTGGACGCGGTGCTGATCGTCGGAACGTACCCTGAAATCTCCGATCCGGTCACGCTGCTACGGCGCGTGGCGGCGTCCCTCAAGCCGAGCGGGCGGCTCGGCATCGTCGACTTCACGCTGGAAGGCGGCGGCCCGGGACCGCCGCTCGAGGAACGAATCGAGCCGCGGGCGGTCGTCAACAACGCCGAGCGGGCGGGCCTGCGCCTGATTGCCCACGAGGACTTCCTGCGCTACCAGTACCTGCTCGTCTTCGCGCCCACCATATGACCACCGCGCTGACCATCGCCGGCAGCGATTCCGGAGGCGGCGCCGGCGTGCAGGCGGATCTGAAGACGTTCGCGGCCCACGGCGTGTACGGTCTGAGCGCGGTGACCGCGGTGACCGCGCAGAACAGCCTAGCCGTGTCCGCCATCCACCCTGTTCCCGCGCCCGTCGTGGCCAGCCAGATCGCGGCGGTGGTGACTGATTTCGGCGCGCAGGCCGTCAAGACCGGCATGCTGCTCGAGGCCGCAATCGTGGAAGCGGTGGCGGCGAGCCTCGCGGAATTCAAGCTGCCCAATCTGGTCGTCGATCCGGTGCTGATCGCATCGAGCGGCGCGGCGCTGCTCGATGCCGACGGGGTTAGCGCACTGCGGACCCGGCTCTTGCCGCTCGCCCGCGTCGTGACGCCGAACCGCCCGGAGGCGGAGCGGCTGACAGGGCGCGCGATCGCCTCCACCGGCGAGGCCGCCGACGCCGCGCGGCGCATCCGCGACATGGGGCCGGCTGCCGTCATTCTCACCGGCGGTCACCTGAGGGGCGACACGGTCGTCGACATTCTGTACGACGGCGTCGAGCTGTTCGAGCTCCGCGGCACGCGCGTCGAAACCGCCCACAGTCACGGCACGGGGTGCACATTCGCCGCGGCCGTGGCCGCCGGACTCGCGCTGGGCCGCGCGCTGCCTGAAGCGGCGCGCTCGGCCAAACGCTACGTGGAGCAGGGTCTGCGGCGCGCGCCGGGACTTGGACGCGGCAGTGGTCCGCTTGCACATTGCCGGCCCGTGTGACCCCGGCCGGCCGCCAAAACCCGCTGGTATACTCACGAAATGGGCGCGCCGCTGTTCGCCGTCACCCGCGATCCGTTGCGCCTCGAAGACCTGATCCAGGCCATCGGCGCGCAGGCGGACGGCGGCGGAACGACTGCCGGCGCGGTGACGACCTTTCTCGGCCTGGTGCGCAGCGAGAATCTCGGCCGGCAGGTAGTGCGGCTGGAATACGAATCGTACGAACCATTGGCGATCAAGGTGTTCGAACGGATTGCCGGTGAGGTGCGCGAACATTGGAGCACGCCGCGGCTGGCGCTGCATCACCGGCTCGGCTCGTTGCGTGTCGGCGAGGCAAGCGTGGCCATTGCGGCGGCTGCGCCGCACCGCGCCGAATCGTTCGCCGCCTGCCGTTACGCCATCGAACGGGTGAAGCAAATCGCGCCGATCTGGAAACACGAGTATTTCGACGACGGCCATACCTGGATCGAAGGCGCGCTGGCCGATCCGGACGATCGAGGCGCCCGCGAGGACGCGTACAAACGGGCATGCGCGTAACCGTACGACTGTTCGCCCGCCTGCGCGACATCGTCGGCGTGGCGCAGTTGTCCCGGGAATTGCCCGAAGGCGCCACCGCCAGTCTGCTGTGGAACATGCTGGCCGCTGAGCACGCCGGACTGGCAGCCTACCGCGATGCCGTATCGATCGCGGTCAACGCCGAGTACTCGAAGATGAGCCGGCGTCTGGCCGACGGCGACGAGGTGGCGTTCCTGCCGCCCGTGTCTGGCGGATAGGAACCCGGCGGCGGCATGCAGGACGCGCTTATGTTCGAAAAACTCAAGACCGTCGAATCGCGCTACGAGACGCTGATGGGCCGCATCAGCGACGCAGCCGTGCAGGCGGATCCCGCGGAGTACCGCGAGCACACCAAGGCGCTCGCCGAGCTGCAGCCGCTGGTGGACAAGGTCCGCGAGCATCAGTCCCTGGAGCGGGAAATCGGCGAAACCCGTGAGTTGGTGGAAGCAGACGACGATGAGCTCCGCAAGCTCGCCGAGCAGGAACTGCGCGAGCTCGAGGCGCGCCGGGACGCTGTATTGGCGGAGGTCAGGATTCTGCTCCTTCCGCAAGATCCGAACGATGAACGCAACGTCATGGTCGAGATCCGCGCCGGAACCGGCGGCGACGAGGCGGGTTTGTTCGCCGCGGACCTGTTTCGCATGTATTCGCGGTTCTCCGAGGCGCAGGGCTGGCGGGTCGAGGTGCTGTCGCTCAACGAGACCGGCGTCGGCGCCATCAAGGAAATCGTCACCCTGATCGAGGGCAAGCGTGTGTTCAGCCGGCTCAAGTACGAGAGCGGCGTGCACCGCGTGCAGCGGGTCCCGACGACCGAGGCGAGCGGGCGCATCCACACGTCGACGGCTACCGTGGCGGTGCTGCCGGAAGCCGAGGAGGTGGATGTCCGAATCGATCCGAAGGACCTGCGGATCGACACGTTCTGCTCCAGCGGCCCGGGCGGGCAGAGCGTCAACACCACCTACTCGGCCGTGCGGATCACGCATATCCCCACCGGGCTCGTCGTCTCGCAGCAGGACGAGAAGTCGCAGATAAAGAACAAGGCCAAGGCCATGAAGGTGCTGCGCTCCCGGCTGTATGAGATCGAGCGGCAGCGGCAGCAGGACGAAATCGCGCAGGACCGGCGCAGCCAAGTCGGCAGCGGCGGCCGGTCCGAGAAGATTCGGACCTACAACTTTCCCCAGAACAGGGTTACCGATCACCGTATCGGCGCCACGTTCCACCGCCTTACAGCCATGTTGGACGGCGGCCTGGACGAGCTGATCGGCGCGCTGGTTACCCATTACCAGGCCGAGCAGCTCAAGGACGTCGAGGGACCGGACCGTGACGCTGGCTGAGCACGTAGCCGAGGCGGCCCAGCGGCTGGGCGCCTCCGGCGTCCCCGCGGAGGCTGTCGGGACCGAAGCGGCAGCGCTCGCGCGCCATGTGCTCGGCTGGAATCGCGAGGCGTACCTCTGCCGCCTCCGGGATCCCGCGCCGGCGGCGTTCAACGGCCGCTATGCGGCGGTGCTCGACCGGCGCGCCCGCCGCGAGCCGGTGTCCTCGATCGTGGGCGAACGGGAATTCTGGGGCCTGCGCTTCGAAGTGTCGCCGGCCGTGCTGACGCCGCGGCCCGAGACCGAGCTGCTCGTCGAGGAAACACTGCGTCTCGCCGCCGACCGGGCGGGCGGAACACATCATGTTGTCGACGCCGGCACCGGGTCCGGATGCGTGGCGGTTGCGCTGGCCGGCGCGCTGCCGGCCGCGCGGATAACGGCGACCGACATCTCCGCCGACGCGTTGGCGGTCGCGCGGCGCAACGCGCAGCGCCACGGCGTCCGCCAGCGGATTACCTGGGTGCGGACAACGTGGCTCGCCGGTGTGGCGGGCGCGCCGGACGTGATCGTCGCCAATCCGCCGTACATCCGCGACGACGACCTCGACCGTCTGGCCCCGGAGGTGCGCGACTTCGAGCCGCGGATAGCCCTGGCCGGCGGCCCGGACGGGCTGGATGCCGTGCGGACGCTGCTGCGCACCGCGGCCGAGCGGCTGACCCCCGGCGGGCACCTCGTCCTGGAGGTGGGCGCAGGTCAGGCGGCGGCGTGCGCCGCAGCCGGCCGGCGCCGGCGGCTCGCCGTCGTCAGGATCCGCCGCGACCTCCAGGAAATAGAACGCGTCCTGGTGCTTCGACGCGCGCAAACTCCCAGCGAACCATGACCGACTGCCTGTTCTGCAAGATCGTCAATCGCGAGATTCCGGCCGCGTTGATCCATGAGGACGACCAACTCGTCGCCTTCCGGGACATCAACCCGCAGGCGCCGACCCACGTGCTTATCGTTCCGCGGCGCCACATCGCGACGCTCAACGACCTCGGCGCCGACGCCGACGGCATCGTCGGCACCATTGTGCGGCGCGCCGCGGCCATCGCCCGCGACGAGGGCTTCGCCGAGGCTGGCTACCGGACCGTGTTCAACTGCAACGCGGACGGCGGGCAGACGGTGTTTCACATCCACCTGCACCTGCTGGGCGGACGGCCGCTTACCTGGCCGCCAGGCTAGCCTCTCCAATCAGCAGGCGCGGCAGCTCGCAGAGCGTCCGCACGACGGGTACTTCGGCGGGCGCCTCGGGATGACCCGCTCCCGACCGCGACACGAGGATGCCGCGCATCCCGATCCGCCGCGCGCCCTCGATGTCGTTGGTGAGGCTGTCGCCCACCATGACCGCCTCCCGCGGCTGCGCGCCCAGCTGCCTGAGCGCCTCTCGAAAGATGTCGGGGTGCGGCTTCATGTACCCATGATCCGACGACGAGACGGCGCAGCCGATGTACGGCGCCAGGTCGAAATGCTGCTGCAGCGAGGCCAGGCAGCGGTGCGTGTTCGAGATAAGCCCCATCCGCACGCCGGCGCCGTGCAGCGCGCGAAGCGCCGGCCGCACGTCGTCGTACAGCGAGAAGTGGCGGCACGCCGCCCATTCCTCATAGATTTCGCGGGCGCACGGCTCGACCGCGGCGCCGGCGGCGCCCATCTCCTCGAGGACGCGGCGCGCGAAGCGAACGAACAGCTCCGACCGGTAGATGCCGCCGCCGGCGCTCTCCAGCTCGACGGACGCGGCCGCGACGGCCGACACATAGCGGGCCGGGTCGACCGCAAGCCCGTGCGCGGCGGCAAACCGCCGATATCCCTCGCCTTCGAATGTCGGCCCCGGATAGATCAGCGTGTAGTCGACGTCAAAGAAGACGGCGGCCGTGCTGTCCAGCATGGCGCCGATTGTAGCGCAGCCCCGCGGGGGCGCCGCGCAGGGGTGGCGCTCGGCACCTGTACACTACAATGGCAGCATTGGCATGTCCGACTGGAAGCAGACCCTCAACCTGCCGCGCACGGACTTCCCGATGAAGGCGGGTCTCCAGGAAGCCGAGCCGCAGGCGATCGCGCGCTGGGAGGAAACCGGCCTGTACGAGCGGATCCGGACGCAGTGCGCCGGCCGCCCGCGCTTCGTGCTCCACGACGGACCGCCCTACGCCAATGGGCGGATTCACATCGGCACCGCCCTCAACAAGGTGCTGAAGGATTTCGTCGTCAGGTCCCGGACAATGGCGGGCTTCGATGCGCCGTACGTCCCGGGCTGGGACTGCCACGGCCTGCCGATCGAGTTGAAGGTGGACCGTGAGCTCGGCTCGCGGAAGCGCGCCATGAGCACCGCCGACTTCAGGCGCGCCTGCCGCGAATACGCGCGCAAATACGTCGGCTTGATGCGCACCGACTTCCGCCGCCTCGGCATCATGGGCCAGTGGGAAGAACCGTACCTGACCATGAGCTACCGCTATCAGGCGGCCATCGTGCGCGCGCTCGGCGCGTTCGTGCGGGAGGGTCTGATCCACAAGGGCCGCAAGCCGGTGCACTGGTGCATCCATTGCCGCACCGCGCTCGCCGAGGCGGAGGTGGAGTACGAGCCGCATGTCTCCCCGTCGATATACGTTGAATTCCCGTTCGCCGCAGCCGGTGACACGCCGCTGGCCGTGCGGGTGCCCGCACTGGCCGGCAGGCGCCCGTCCGTGCTGATCTGGACGACGACCCCCTGGACGCTGCCTTCGAATCTGGCGGTCGCGTTCCACCCCGACTTCGACTATGCGGCGTACGAATCCGGGGGAGCAGTCGTGATCGTGGCCGAGGTGCTTGCGGAGCAGGTGAGCGAGGCGGTCGGCCGGCCGCTCGGCGCGCCGCTGGCCCGCTTCAAGGGGCGCGTGCTCGAAGGCGTGCGCTTCCGGCATCCGCTGTACGACCGCGATTCGGTCGGCGTGCTGGCCGACTACGTCACGCTGGAACAGGGCACGGGGGCCGTCCATACCGCACCCGGTCACGGCGCGGACGACTTCCTGACCGGCCAACGCTACGGGCTGGACGTGTACGCCCCGGTCGGTCCCGGCGGCCGCTTCACGGACGACGTCGAGCTGTTCGGCGGAATGCGGGTGTTCGATGCAAACCCCGAGGTCGAGAATGCGCTCGCGGCGCGCGGCCGGCTGTGGCGGCGCAGCGACGTGGAACATGCATATCCGCACTGCTGGCGCTGCCACCGCGCCGTCATCTTCCTGGCGACCGCCCAGTGGTTCATCGCGATGGACAAGGGCGCATTGCGGGAGCGCGCACTGGATGCGGTGACGCGGGTCGAGTGGTTCCCGGCGTGGGGCGAGGAGCGCATCCGCAACATGCTGGAGACACGGCCCGACTGGTGCATCTCGCGCCAGCGGTCCTGGGGCGTGCCCATCCCCGCCCTGCAATGCGAGGCATGCGGCGAGCCGACGCTCGACGCGGCGGTAGTCGAGCGCACCGCCGAGTTGTTCGAGCGGCACGGGGCGGACGCATGGTACGAGCGCGACGTGGCCGAGTTCCTGCCCGAGGGCATGCGCTGCCCGGCCTGCGGCGGCGGCGACTTCCAGCGGGAACAGGACATTCTGGACGTCTGGTTCGATTCGGGATCGAGCCACGAAGGGGTGCAGTTGGATCACCCGGAGCTGGGCTGGCCGCTGACGCTGTACCTCGAAGGCTCGGACCAGTACCGCGGCTGGTTCCAGAGCTCGCTGCTGGTCGCTCTCGGCACGCGGCGCGCGGCGCCGTACAGGGAAGTGATCACCCACGGGTTCGTCGTCGACGAGATGGGCCGCAAGATGTCCAAGTCGCTCGGCAACGTGGTCGAACCGCATGAGATCATTCGCCAGAGCGGCGCCGAGGTGCTCCGGCTGTGGGTCGCCATGGTCGACTTCCGGGAGGAAATCCGCATCGGGAAGAAGATCCTCGCGCGGGTCATCGAGGCCTACCGGAAGATCCGCAATACGCTGCGGATACTGGTAGCCAACCTGTACGACTTCGATCCGGCCACGGACACGGTGCCGCTCGACAGGCTGCGGGAAATCGACCGCTACGTACTCGCCTGCTACGGCGAAGCCGCGGCGGCGGTGATCCAGGGCTACGGCCGCTACGAGTTCCAGACCATTTCGCACACGATCAACCGTTTTCTGACGGTCGACCTGAGCGCGTTCTACATCGATGTATCCAAGGACGCGCTCTACACTCTCGCCGCGCGCTCCGACGCCCGGCGCTCGGCCCAGACCGCCATGTACACGATGGTCGACGGCTTGACGCGCCTGCTCGCGCCGCTGCTGCCGGTGACGGCGGACGAGCTGTGGCGCCACCTTCCCGGCCGGCGTGCCGACAGCGTGCACCTTGCGGACTTCCCCGCCGGCGCCGAGGCGCTGGTCGACCCGGAGCTGCAGGAGCGCTGGCGGCGGCTGCGCGGCGTGCGCGATGCCGTGAACGTCAAGATCGAACGGCTGCGCAAGGAGAAAATCGTCGGCACCTCACTGGAGGCGCGCGTGATTCTGCGCGCCGGCGGCACGTCGGCGGAACTCCTCGAGCGCTGCGAGGATGAATTGCCGGCGCTGTTCATCACCTCCGACGTGGAGGTTGAAGCCGGCGCGGACAGCGTGGATGCGGATGACGCGGCCGACGACGCATGGAGCGAACCGGGGGGGGCGGTGACCGTGGAGGTGCAGCCCGCAAGCGGCGTGAAGTGCTCCCGCTGCTGGCGGTACGTGCCGTCGCTCGCAACGGACGGCGACGGCGACGTCTGCGAACGCTGCGTGGATGCGCTGGCGGAGACGATTGGTGCCCGCTGAGGGAGGACCGGCGGCGGGATCCGGCGAGCCGCTTGCCAGCGGGCCCGGAACGGCGTTGCTCGGCACGCTGGCGGTGGTGGTCATCGCGCTCGACCAGGTCACGAAGGCGCTGGTGCGCATGCGGCTGGCGCTGCACGAGAGCGTTGAGATCGTTCCGGGCCTGCTCGACTTCACGCACGTCCACAACACCGGCGCCGCCTTCGGCTTCCTGAACTCGGTGGACATTCCCATGAAGCCGGTTCTTATGACCGCCATCGCACTGGCGGCGCTGGTCGCCATCGGCCTGTTTGCGATGCGCACAGGCACCGACGAACCGTTGACGCGCGTCGGCCTGGCCCTTGTTTGCGGCGGCGCCACCGGCAACCTGATCGATCGGGTCACCGCCGGGCATGTCGTCGACTTCGTGGACGTGCACTGGATGGGCTGGCACTTCTGGACATTCAACGTCGCCGATTCCGCCATCACGGTCGGCGCCTGCCTGCTGATTCTCGAGATGGTCGTTTTGAACCGCCATGTTTCCACGCCTGTTTGAGGTTGGTCCGGTCTCCATCTATTCGTACGGCCTGCTGCTGGCCACCGCCTACCTCGTCGGCCTGTGGTACGCCTCCGTCCGCGCCCGCAAGCGCGGACTCGACGCGAACCGTGTCACCGACCTCGGCATTTACATCATCATCAGCGCCCTCGTCGGCGCCAAGCTGCTGCTCGTCGTCGTGGAGTTCGACCATTTACGGCGGGACCCGTCCGAGATCTGGAACCTGCTGCGCTCGGCCGGCGTCTTCTATGGCGGCCTGCTGTTGGCGGTCGCCGTCGCGTTCTGGTACATGCGGCGCCACCGGCTGCCGGTCTGGACCACGTGCGACGCGTTCGCCCCGGGCATCGCGCTCGGACAGGCGGTCGGCCGCATCGGCTGCCTGATGGCCGGCTGCTGCTACGGCGCGCCGACCGACCTGCCGTGGGGCGTCACGTTCACCAATCCGCTGGCCGCCGCGAACGTCGGCACGCCGCTCGATGTCAGTCTTCATCCGACGCAGCTGTACGAGTCGGCGGCCGTGCTCGCGATACTGGGCATCCTGCTGCTGGCCGAGCGGCGC
>JAGWAI010000013.1:0-30344 GCA_021296485.1 Acidobacteriota bacterium | reverse complement strand
CGGGGCGATCCGCGGGGAACCGCCTTCGAGGTCCTCTCCACCTCGCAGCTCGTCTCGCTCCTGCTCATTCCCCTGAGCATCGTCATGCTGATCGTGCTGCGCCGGTCGTCGCCCCCCGACCCGACCAGCAGGGTGTCAACCGCACGTGCCGCGTAACCGCAAGTGCCTGCTGCCCATGACGCCCCCGGCGGCCCCGCGGAGCTGATCCGCGTCGATGTAGGCGCCGCCGACGGCGCCGTCCGACTCGATCGCCTGCTGGCGGCGCGCCTCGCCGGGCGCACCCGCTCGCAACTCCAGCGACTGATCCGCGACGGGCACGCCCGGATCGGATCGAAAACGGGACGGCCGGGCAGCGTCGTGCAGGCCGGCGACGTGGTGACGCTCGCGATCCCCCCGCCTCGGCCGGCTGTGCCGGAACCGGAGCCGATCCCGCTCACCATTGTGTACGAGGACTCCGACCTCGTCGTTGTCGACAAGCCGGCGGGCATGGTGGTGCACCCGGCCGCCGGGCACGCGCGGCACACGCTGGTCAATGCCCTGCTGCACCACGTCACCGACCTCAGCGGCATCGGCGGCGCTCTGCGGCCCGGCATCGTCCACCGCCTGGACCGCGGAACCTCCGGGCTGATCGTGGTGGCCAAGCACGACCGGTCACACGGGGAGCTGGCCCGCCAGTTCCGCTGCCGCGAGGTGGAGAAGACATACGTCACCCTGGTATGGGGCGCGATGGAGGCGGGCCGGCAGATCGACCTGGCGATCGGGCGGGACCCGGTCGACCGCAAGAAGATATCCACGCGCTCGCGGCGGCCGCGCGCCGCGGTGACGCGCGTCGTGAGCGCGGAGCAACTGGATGACGCCACGCTCCTGGAAGTCAGGATTGTCACCGGCCGGACGCACCAGATCCGCGTACATCTGCGCGCCGTAGGACACCCCGTGGTGGGCGATCCGGACTACGGCGGTGTCAGGCGGCGTCTGCCGCCGCGACTGCGGGCGCTGCAGCGCCTCGAGCGGCCGTTCCTGCACGCCTCCAGGCTGGTGTTCAGTCACCCGCGCGACGGCCGGCGAATGGCTCTCGACAGCGACCTGCCGGACGACCTCCGGGAGATCGCCCATGCGCTCGGAGCCCGTGGCGAGCCCCTGCGCCGCACCGAGACCGGCGAGGCGCCAGGCTGATGAGGCACTATAGTCACAGTTGCGGAAGGGGACGGCAACATGGAGGCGTCCGTCCCCCAGGCCGCGCACGGCGCGGCTCGGCAAGCCCGGCGCGGGGCCATGGGCTCCCCGCTAGGGCTTGCCGGGGGTTTGGGGCGCAGCCCCATCTAACGATGACGCAGCGTAGCCCCAAGTAACGATGAAAGAATCGTCAGGCGCCACCCTCGCCAGCCGCACGCTGCACGGTCAGCGACCGCGTCCGCCTGCCCAACGGCCGCGAGACGAAGCTGGAGGTCGTGCGGCACCAGCCGTCCGTGATCCTGATCCCGATGCCGGATCCGGACCACGTCGTGCTGGTCCGGCAGTACCGATACGCCATCGGACACTGGATTTGGGAGCTGCCCGCCGGCACCCTCGAACCGGGCGAGGACATGGAGACGGCGGCGCGCCGGGAATGCGAGGAGGAAGTCGGCCTGTCGCCCGCGCACCTCGAGCGGGCAGGCGCTTTCTATCCCACGCCGGGCTACTGCGACGAGTTGATGGTTTTCTTTCGCCTGACCGGCCTCGGCGCCCCGCGTGCACCTGCCCACCAGGACGATGACGAGGTGCTGGAGCCGCGGACGTTCACGCTCGACGAGGCGCGGCGCCTGGTGGCGGCCGGCGGCGTGATGGACATGAAGACCGTGCTGGGATTGCAGCTCGTGTAGCGGCGGCGCTATTGCACGGTGCCGTGCACCGGCGGCGAGCTGCCGACGCCGACATCGGGCGCGGGCTTCGCTCCCGGGGCCGGCAGCAGCGCCAGTTGCAGCACCTCTTCGACGGTCGAGACGTAGCTGACGGAGATCTCGCGGCGTAGGTCGTCGCTCAGCTCCTCATTGACGTCCTTCTCGTTCTGCTTCGGCAGAATCACCGTGAATATGCCGAGACGGCGGGCCGCCAGCACCTTCTCCTTGATGCCCCCGACCGGCAGCACGTGCCCGGACAGCGTGATCTCGCCCGACATGGCGATATCGCTGCGGACCCGGCGGCCTGTCAACTCCGACACCAGCGCGGTCACCATCGTCACACCTGCCGACGGTCCGTCCTTGGGTATGGCACCCGACGGTACGTGCAGGTGAATCTCGGCGTCCTTGTAGAACGCCGGATCCACGTGGTAGCGCGCGACGTGCGCGCGGAACCAGGAGAGCGCGGTGCGCGCCGACTCCTTCATCACCTCGCCGAGATGTCCCGTGAGGGTCAACGAACCGCTGCCCGCCATGCGACTGGCCTCCACGAAGAGCACCTCGCCGCCGACCGGCGTCCAGGCCAGCCCGAGCGCTACGCCCGTGTTGCGGGTCCGTTCGGCGATCTCCTCGGCCAGATACCTGGGCGCGCCCAGCATTTCCACGACGATGTCCGGCGTCACCTCGACCGGTGCGGTGACGTCCTCCGCCCGCCGCCGCGCCACCTTGCGGCATAGCGCGCCAATCTCGCGCTCCAGGTTGCGGACGCCGGCCTCCCGCGTATAGCCGCGCACGATGGCGCGCAACCCCGCCGCCGTGAACGAAATGTCCTCGGCGGTCAGTCCGTGATCCGCCACCTGGCGCTCGACCAGATGTTCGGTGGCAATGGTGAGCTTCTCTTCCTCCGTATAGCCGGGCAGCTCGATCACCTCCATCCGATCGCGCAGCGCCGCCGGCACCGGATCGAGCACGTTGGCCGTGGTGATGAAGAGCACCTCCGAGAGGTCGAACGGCACGTCCAGATAGTGATCGCGGAACGTGTTGTTCTGCTCCGGATCGAGGACCTCCAGCAGCGCCGACGCCGGGTCGCCGCGAAAGTCCATGCCCAGCTTGTCGATCTCGTCGAGGATGAACACCGGATTCCGCGACTCCGCCCGCCGCAGCCCCTGAATGATCTGCCCCGGCAAGGCGCCGATGTATGTTCGGCGGTGACCGCGGATTTCCGCCTCGTCGCGCATGCCGCCCAGCGCCACGCGCACGAACCGCCGGCCGAGCGAGGCCGCAATCGACTTGGCAAGCGACGTCTTGCCCACGCCGGGAGGCCCGGCGAAGCAGAGAATCGGCCCCTTGGCCCTCGGATTCAGCTTGCGCACCGCCAGATATTCCAGAATGCGGTCCTTGACCTTGACCAGATCGGAGTGATCGGCGTCGAGCACCTGCTTGGTCCGCCGCAAATCGACGGTCTCCTCCGTGCGCTTGTCCCAGGGCAGCGCAATCATCCAGTCCAGGTAGGTGCGCGAGACCGTGTATTCGGCCGCTGCGGCCGGCATCTTGGACAGCCTGTCGAGCTCCCGCAGCGCCTCCTTCCGTACCGCCTCCGGCATGCCGGCAGACGCGATGCGCGCGCCCAGTTCCTCGATTTCCTTGGTCTGATCGTCGGCCTCGCCGAGCTCCTTCTGGATCGCCTTGAGCTGCTCCCGCAGCAGGTATTCGCGCTGGTTCTTGCCCACTTCCGACTGGACCTGCGACTGGATCTTCGATCCCAGCTCGAGCACCTCCAGCTCCTTGATCAGTACGCGGTGCAAGCCGTCCATACGGCTCCTGAGGTCGAGCGTCTCCAGCACCTGCTGCTTCGTCGCCGTCGGGATGGTCGTCAGGCTGGAGGCGATGAAATCGGCCAGCCGGCCCGGCTCCCCGATACTGGCGACCAGCGACTGCAGGTCGTCGGACAGCAGCGGCGACAACGAGACCACCTGCTGAAAGCTGTTCTTGATGTTGCGCACCAGCGCGTCGATCTCGAGGCGATCGTCGTCACGCGCAACTTCATCGGCGTGCGCGACGGCTGCGGTCATGAACGGCTCGGCCCCGAGCACCTCCTCGAGACGCACGCGCGCCAATCCCTGCACGATGAGGCGCTGGCTCCCGTCCGCCAGCTTGAACATCTTGTGGATGTGCGTCATCGTGCCGATCGGGAACAGGTCTTCCTGATCGGGGGCGTCAAGCGTAGGGTCGCGCTGCGTGAACACGCCCACCAGCTTGTCGCCGGCGACCGCCGCGTCGATCAGCCGGATCGAGCTTTGCCTCGCAACGGCCAACGGCATGAACGAGCCGGGGAACAGCACCGTGTCCCGCAGCGGCAGGAGCGGCAGCCGGGGCGGAACGGTAACCGGACCCTCATCTTCGCCGTCCGCGCCCACCGGCTGTGCCGGGCGTTCGTGTTCGTCGTCCATCAGCCATGCATGTCGGTGAACATCGACGCGGGCGAGTTGTGGCCGTCCAGGATGCGCTCGCGCTGACGCGCGATTTCCCGGGCTTCCTCGCAATCCCTGCAACGCACGGCGAAGGGCAACGCCCGCAGGCGCCGCTCGGAGATTTCCGTGCCGCACTCGTAGCAGTGTCCATAGTGCCCCTGCTCGAGCCGCGCCAGCGCCTCACTGATCTTTTCCAACGTCTCGGCTTTCATCTGCAGCAACGCGAACTCGATGTCGTCCTGAATGTCCAGCTCGCACGTCTCGGCTTCGTCACGAACGCTCTGCCGGGAGATGACGGCGTCCTCGTCGCGCACGGCGCGCATCTTGCTCTGCACCTCCCCGATGATCTCGAGCCGGCGCTCATCAAGAATCCGCTTCAGCTCGTAGTAGCGATCCTGCAACCTCTCGTCGTTAATGTTGGTACGCATGGTGACGGCTCCTTCCGTCGCGACGGCTGCGGCCGGGGCTGTTTCGCGCCCCTTCGGACCAGGCTGCCTCGCGATTCGTCGCAACGAATAAGCAAATATCATGCCGATCGTCCGCAACCAGTTCCGCGAGCCGGCTGGCCAACTCTTGAAAAACCATCGTCGCATGGTTAGACGACGCGATCTCGCCACAAGTTTCGCTTTTTTTTACGGTGCGCTTTTCGCTGCGTCCGACTGCCGATTCTCCATTTGTGGGCAAGTGACTGACACCTGCGTGCTACGCTTCTGACACCTGTTGACCATGAATTCCGCCGCGGCCATAACGACGCACCAGCGAACAGGGCGCCGCAGGTTGGCGACGGGCCTCCGCCCGGCGGCCGCCTGCCTGGCGTGCGGCGTCATGCTGCTGGCCGGGTCGGCCCGGGGGGAACAGCTTGCGCAACTCCTCGCGCGCGCCGCGGCCGTCGAGTTGGACACGCCCTATGTCGCGCCGCCCGGCGACCCGCTGTCGCACCATATCTCCGGCTTCGCCAAGACGCTGTGCTCCGCCGTATTCGTGACCGGACTCGACGCGGACTTCGCCGCCGCCAATGTCGGCTTCTTCAGCGGGCCGCTCGCCTACCGGCGCCACGTGACACGGCGCGTGGTGGACCGGGACCGGCAGCGGGTCCATCTGACGCTGCCCGACGGCGTCGTGCGGACCGCGAAGCGCAACGGCGACCATGGCTGCGTGACGCTTCCGGCCGGACACGACGATGCTCTCTTCGAACCGGTCGACATCAAGAGCGCCTTGCCCGATCCGGCTGTCACACCCTGGCCGCTCGGCGATCTGCCGCCCGGCGGGGCGCACCCTGCCGGGATTGACGCCGGCAAGGTCCAACGGGCCGTCGACGCTGCCTTCGAGCCTGCCGGGGCGCTGACCGCCGCGCTGGTGATTACTCACAAGGGGCGCATCATCGGCGAGCGCTATGGCCCCGGCATCACGATGCACACCCCGCTGGAAAGCTGGTCGATGGGCAAGAGCGTCACCGCAACGCTGATGGGCGTGTTGATTCAGCAGGGCGTCTACGAGCTGTTCCAGCCGGCGCCCGTGCCGGAGTGGCAGGCGCCGGACGACCGCCGCCGGCAGATACGCATCGCCGACCTGCTGCGGATGTCCAGTGGGCTGCGCTTCCGCGGCGTGGCCGACCCCGACCTCGACCCGGCACTTGGATATCCGGATCATCTCTACGTATACACCGGAGCCGTTAACGCTTTCGAGTGGGCGGCGACGCGCCCCCCGCAGTGGCCGCCGAACACCGTCGGGCGCTACCGCAATTCCGACCCGGTCCTGACGAACTACCTGATCCGCCTCGGCGTGGAAGGCCGCGGCGACGACTACCTGTCATTTCCCCAACGCGACCTGTTCGACCGGATCGGCATCCGCGGCATGGTGCTCGAAACCGATCCGTCCGGCAACTACCTGCTGCAGGGCTACGAGCTGGCGCCGGCCCGCGACTGGGCGCGGCTGGGCAATCTGTACCTCCAGGACGGCGTGTGGAACGGTGAACGGATCCTGCCGCCGGGGTTCGTCGAATTCGTCAGCAGCGTCGCCCCCGCCTGGGCGGCGGACGGTCGTCCGATCTACGGCGGCTTCTTCTGGATCAACGGCGACGGCCGGTTCCCCGTGCCGCGCGACGCTTACTACATGTCCGGCGCCGGCGGGCAGCAAACGCTGATCGTTCCGTCCCACGACCTGGTCGTCGTGCGGCAGGGACACTATCGCGGGCAGACCGCGGGCGCACGGGCGCTGGTCGACGCGCTGGCCCTGCTGATGGATGCCGTGCCGGCAAGCGCGCCATGAAACCGAGCTGCCCGCTATGCACGCGCCGCCGCGCCGGCCGCGAGTGCCCGGCCATCGGTCGCCGCATCTGCGCAGTCTGCTGCGGCACGAAGCGGCAGGTGGAGATCAACTGTCCCCCGGACTGCAGCTACCTGCGCTCGTCGCAGACCCATCCGCCGGCGGTGGTGCAGCGGCAGCAGGAGCGCGACATGCTGTTCGTGTTGCCGATGATGCAGGGACTCACTACCCGACAGCAGGAAATCCTGGTCCTGGTCCAGGGATTCCTGCGCACGGAACGTCCGGATGCGGCGGCTCTGGTGGACGACGACGTGGCGCGCGCGGCGCGCGCGCTGGCGGAGACGTACGAGACCGCCAGCCGCGGGATCATCTACGAGCACGTCGCCGCGCTGCCGGCGGCCGCTCGGCTGGGCGCCGACATCAAGGCGTTGATAGAGCGTACCCGCGGCCAGGGGATCACCATCCGCGATGCCGACGTCGCCGCCGCCCTGCGTCGCATCGAACGGGCCGCCGAGGCCGCGGCCAAGGCGCTGCCGGGCGGCGCAACGGCGTTCCTCGGATTGCTGAAACGGATTCTACGCGACCCCGGCCCGACCGACCAAAACGCTCCCGACGAGCCGGCCGGCGGCGGCGGGTCGGGGCTGATCGTCCCCGGCCGCTAGTCTACGTAGGCTGGAGTGGTATACTAGCGCGTTTCCAGCAGGAGTAACCAGCAAACATGGCACGTCGCTGCGAACTGTGCGGCAAGGGACCGGTCGTCGGCCGGAACGTCAGTCACGCCCACAACGTGACCCGCCGGCGTTTCGAAGCCAATATCCAGACGGTGCGGGCGATCGTCAACGGCGGCGTCAAGCGTCTCCGCGTCTGCACCCGCTGCATCCGATCGAACCGGATCGTCAAGGCCGCCTGAACCTCCCCGTCAACCCGCTGCCAACATGCGGATCGCCATCGCTACGGACGGCGCACCGGGCGCCATCGGTCCGTACTCCCAGGCCGTCCGGGACGACCGGCTGCTGTTCGTCTCCGGCCAGATCGCGCTGGACCCGTCCAGCGGCCAGTTGATCGCCGGTGACGCCGGCGCGCAAACGAAACGGGTGCTGGACAGCGCGGGCGCAATCCTCGCGGCGGCCG
Source organism: Acidobacteriota bacterium (assembly GCA_021296485.1). Classification (GTDB taxonomy): domain Bacteria; phylum Acidobacteriota; class Vicinamibacteria; order Vicinamibacterales; family UBA8438; genus JAAXGX01. The sequence continues at coordinate 22,603 of JAGWAI010000013.1, read as the reverse complement.
GGGCGCGCTTTGCCGACGTCGTGCGCACCACCGTCTACCTGGTGGATCTAGCGGATTTCGGCGCGATGAACGACGTATACGCCGGCTATTTCGCGGCGCCGGAACCGGCGCGATCGACAGTGCAGGTGGCCGGGCTGCCCAAGGGAGCGCGCGTCGAAATCGACATGATCGCTGCGCTCCCGGAGTGAGTGCCGGCTACCGCACCACCCGCTCGACACCCAGCACACCCGGCACGGCGCGCACGACCTTGATGACGCGCTGCAGGTGTTTCAGATCGCTGATGTCGAGCATGGCACTGATGCGGCCGTGCTGATTGTCGTTGGCGGAGGCCTCCACCTTCTTCATGTTGACGTTGACACTGGCGATGCCGGAGGTGACGTCGGCCAGGATCCCGCGGCGGTCTTCCACCTGAATGGTCAGTCCGACGGTGAACGAACTGCTGTCGTCCGCCTTGTCCCAGACGACCTCGATGCGCCGCTCCGGGTCGTACAGCAGGTTGAGCACGTTGGGACAGGTGGCTGAATGCACCGAGACTCCCTTGCCCCTCGTGATGTAGCCGACGATCTTCTCGCCCCTGATCGGATTGCAGCAGCGCGCCCGAAACACCATGAGGTCGTCGAAGCCGCGCACCTTGATCTTGTGCTCCCGGGCGCCGAACATGCGCCGGACCACGGATGAAATCTGGCTCGCCTGGGTGCGCTCGCCAATCTGCTCGCTCGACACCAGGCGCGCCAGGACGCGCTGAAGAGAGGCCTTCCCGTAGCCCAGCGCGGCCAGCACGTCCTCCCCCTTCTTGGCCGCGAAGTCGCTCGCGATATCGTCGAGATTCCCGCTGTCGAGCACGGTCTTCGTGCTGAGACCGAGGCGGCGGATCTCCTTCTCCAGCAGGCGTCGGCCGAGGTCGACCGCCCGCGCCTTCTCCTCCACCGCGATGAAGTGCTTGATCTTGTTGCGCGCCCGGGTGGTGGTGACGAAGTTGAGCCAGTCACGGCTCGGCTTGCGCGCGCCGGATGTCACGATCTCGACGATGTCACCGCTCTGCAGCCGCGTCCTGAGCGGCACCATCCGGCCGTTGATGCGCGCGCCCACGCACGTATGGCCGACGTCCGTGTGGATAGCGTAGGCGAAGTCGATCGGCGTAGCGCCGCGCGGCAGCGCCTTCACTTCGCCCCGCGGCGTGAAGGTGTAAACCTCCTCCGGGTACAGGTCGATCTTGAGGCTGTGGATGAATTCGTTAGGGTCGCGAACCTCCTGCTGCCACTCGAGCAGCTGCCGGAGCCAGACGAAGTACTGCTCATCGGCGTTGGCCCCGACGCGCCCCGCCTTGTATTTCCAGTGCGCCGCGATGCCGTCCTCGGCCACCTGGTGCATCCGCTCGGATCGAATCTGCACCTCGAACGGAAACCCGCGGTCGCTGATGACCGATGTGTGCAGCGACTGGTAGGCGTTTGGGCGCGGCATGGCGACAAAGTCCTTGAACCGCCCCGGCACGGGCGCCCAGGTCTGGTGGATGATGCCGAGCGCGGCGTAGCAGTCGCGGACCGACGGGGTGATAACCCGCAGGGCGACGATGTCGTACACCTCGTCCAGATTGATCTCCTGCCGCTTGAGCTTCTGCCAGATACTGCAAAGACGCTTGAGACGGCCTTCGATCTCGATGATCGGAATGCCCGAATCCTCCAGGCGCTTCACCAGCGTCTGCCTGAAGTCGGCCATCGCCCGCTCGGTGCTCGGGCGGCGTTTCTCCATCCACGCGCGCAGCGTCTCGTACCCCTTCGGCTCCAGGTGCCGGAACGCCAGCTCCTCGAGCTCGTTCTTGATCTTGCTCATCCCGAGCCGGTGGGCGATCGGGGCGTAGATGTCCAGCGTTTCCTGGGCAATCTTGACGCGCTGCTCCTCGCTCAGCGAGCCGAGGGTGCGCATGTTGTGCAGCCGGTCCGCCAGCTTGACCAGGATCACGCGGACGTCGCCGACCATGGCGAGCAGCATCTTGCGGAAATTCTCCGCCTGGCGCTCCTCGCTCGACGAAAAGGGGATGGTGCTGATCTTCGTGACGCCCTCGACGACGTGCGCCACCTCCGGTCCGAACAACTCGCCTACGCTTTCGATGGTCGTCAGCGTATCCTCGACCACATCGTGGAGCAGGCCGGCCGCGATGGCCACGTCGTCGAGCTTCATGTCGGCGACGAGTGCCGCCACCTCGAGCGGATGCGTGATGTATGCCTCGCCGGAGCGGCGCACCTGACCCGTATGCTCCAACGCGGAGAATTCGTAGGCGCGCTGCAGCAGATCAATGTCCGTGTCCGGATTATTGACCCGCGCCTTGGATGCGAGGTCCTCGAAGCTGATCATGACAACCGCTGTCTAGACAACAAGATGCGCCGGTTTCGCGCGACCGTTTCCATCATAGGTAGCGCGCTCGGAAGGGTCAAGGAGGACCGTATCCACGTCTTGACTTGACTTTTTTTGCTTCACTATACTTCCCTCGGCTTTGACGCCATTTGAAACAGTTTCTCTTCTGAACCACCGGTTCCGATTCCAGGACTGAGCTACCGGCGACAGCCGGACTCGCGATTGCAGACTGCAACGCGACGACTGTCTTTGGATTGGAGACGAAAGGGGAAGCAGGATGCAGAGCAGACGCAGCCTTGCGAGATTCGTCGTCGTGGCCGTACTGATGGTGCCACTGGTGTCTTGTCAGTACCTGGACCAGGTGAGCGCGATGCGTACGTTCAAGGAGGCAAACTCGGCTTACGGCCGGGGCGACTACGAGCTAGCCGCGGAGCGTTACGAAGAAATCCTGGAGATCCTTGAAAACACGAGCGACAGCGACCAGCTGCTGAATGCGCAGCTGACAGCGACGTATTTCTACATCGCCAACTCCTACGACAATCTGTACAAGCCGTCGCGGCGCGGCGAATCGGACAACGACATGTATCTGGAGGACGCGATCCACTATTACCAGCTCGCGTCCGAGGAGTCCGGCGACGTCGGCCTGCGGCAGCTGGCCATGCAGTATCTCGTCTCGGCGTTCGGCCCGGACAAGGCGAACGACCCCGCGAGCTCCGAGCCGGTGCTGCGCCAGATGATCCTGCTCGACCCCGAGAATCCGGACAACTACTTCGCGCTGGCAAACCTCTACGAGCAGTCGGGACTGTTCGAGGATGCCGAGGCCGTAATGCTCGAGGTAAGGAACCTGCGGCCGGACGACCCCGTCGTCTATCTGCAACTGGCGGGTTTCTACAACCGTTCCGGCGAGTTCGAGCTCACCATCGACGCTCTCGAGCAGCGCGCGCGCATCGAGCCGGACAACCCCGAGGCGTTCTACACGATCTCGACGTTCTACTGGGAGAAGGCGTTCCGGGACTTCCGCATCACGCAGGACCAGAAGGCCGAGTACATCGCGGCCGGAATCGCGGCTGCGGACTCCGCGATCGGCCTCAACGACCGCTACGTGGACGCGCTCGTTTACAAGAACATCCTGTTGCGTATGCAGGCGAACATGACGACCGACGTGGACGAGCAGGAAGCGCTTATCGAAGAGGCGGACGAGCTGCGCAGCCGGGCGGAAGAGTTGCAGAAACAGCAGCAGGCCGGAGCCGCGGTGCCCGCTGCCTAGCACGTCCCGAACCGTTTGCACCCGAGGGCCGGGGGGTCCCCCCCCGGCCCTCTTTTTTTGGCAGCCCACCATGCGCGCACGGAAGCTCATGGCAGCAGCCGCTGCCGGAACCAGGTAAGGCGTGGGTCGCTGCGACGCTAGCCCGCATTTCTCAACAGCGTTCGTCGCGAGGGCGTCGAGGCGCCGGGACGAATCGAACGACAGCCGCGCGGCGCGGCTCGGCTAGCCCGGCGCGGGGCGAGGGGCCCCCGCTAGGACTTGCCGGGGGTTTGGGGCGCAGCCCCATCTAGGGAAGCCGCTGCTCGAAGCGGCGTGAGGGAGTACGGCCCGCCACAGCGAGTGGATCGGCGGCCGCAGCAGAAGGCTGGTGAGAAATGCGGGCCAGAGGCAGGCAGGTTGATCCGCTACTGACCGCGTACAGAAAAAACGGCCGGAGCGTCTTGCGCCCCGGCCGTTGTGCTTATGCGTTCGCCTGGGAGGATTTTCCGCTCTAGCCGACGGGAGCCGCACCGGCCGCCCGGCGCATCCCCTCGGTCACAATCCCGACCTTGTCGACGCCGGCTCCCTTCGCCGCGTCGATCACCTCGACGACTTCACCGTACGTCAGGGTGCCGGCGCCGGCGATGAACATCGTCTTGTCACGCCGCGTCTCGAAGATTTCCCGCAGCCGGCCTTCGAGACCCACGATGGTGACGTCCTGGTTGTTGATCGAAATCCGGCGATCGGCGGTGTACTCCAGCACGATCTGACTGCTGTCGGCCGCGGCCTGGGCCGACCCCTGCGTCTCGAGCGGCAGGTTGATGTCCAGACCGCGCTGGTTCAACGGCAGGGCCGCCAGGAAGATGACGATGAGGACCAACAGCACGTCGATGAACGGCGTGATGTTGATCTCCGAATTCGCCTCCGGCTTCTCTGCCTGGACGACGGACTCCGCGCCGTGATGCTTGTGGTGATGCGCCATCGGTTAGCCTCCCGCCGCTCCGCGCAGCTTGCGCTCGGTGACAAGCCCGATGTCCTCGATCCCGGCCCGCTGCAACCGGTCGAGCACCTCCATTATCTCGGAGTACGGGGCCTGCGAGTCCGCCTTGATCAGCACGATCCGCTCGAGCTTGCGGTCGAGCGCGCGCTGCACCGCCACCATCAACTGCGCCTCTTCGGTGGGCATGTTGTCCACGAAGAACCGCCCGGACGAATCGACGTGGAGCACGGTCTGCGCGTCGTTGTCCGGCTTTTCCGTCGTGTTCGCGGCTTCCGGCAGGGCGACAATGACACCCGCCTGCAACAGCGGCGCGATCAACATGACGATGATCAGCAGCACCAGCATCACGTCAGCCAGCGGCGTCACGTTGATCTGCGAATTCAGTCCGCCTGATTCCTTGCCTACATCCATCCCCATGGGGGACCTCCTTTAGGACGCCTCGAGCAACGTCGCTCGCCTACGACCGCTTGATGAAGTAGTCGACGAGCTCCGACGAGGAGTTGTCCATCTCCACGTTGAAGTACTCGATGCGCCCGGTGAGGTAGTTGTAGAACCACACCGCCGGGATCGCCACGAACAGCCCGATGGCCGTTCCGACGAGCGCTTCGGAGATACCGCCCGATACGGCGCCGAGGCCGCCCGACCCGGTCTGCGCGATCCCCTGGAACGCGTTGATGACGCCGAGCGTGGTGGCCAGCAGGCCGACGAACACGGCGGTCGACCCGATGGTGGCCAGGATGCCGAGGCCCTTCTTGAGGTCGGCCGAGGTCAGCGCAGCGGCGCGCTGAATGGCGCGGCGGACGCTGTCGACCACGTCTTCCTTGTCGAGCTGGACGCCGGTATCCTGCTGGAACTGGTATTCCTGCAGACCCGCCAGGACGACCTTCGCCAGATGGCTGTACTTGTAGTTCTTGGACTGCGATACCGCGATCCCGTCCTTCAGCTTGTGGTCCTTCAGATGCTTCGCCACCTGTGGCGCGAACGTCTTGGACTGCCGCTGCGCCTGCAGGAACGTGAAGATTCTCTCAAAGAACACACCGACCGACATCATTGACATCAACGCCAGTATGCCCATCAAGGCCTTGACCGGCCAGCTCATCTGTTCCCACATTTCGAGCAAATCCATCTGATCCTCCTCTACGGTCGTCTGGCGAACGCAGCACTAGAACGGAACCAACGGTCTTCCCGGTCAGGTGCCAGTTACTGCAACGTGAAGTTCACGGTCACCGTCATGATGACGGGGACGGGCACGCCGTTGAGCAGGGTGGGGGTGTACTCCCACTGCTTCACCGCGGCAATCGCCGCTTCGTCGAGCAGCGGCACCGACCGCAACACCTTGACGTCGGTGACCCGCCCGCTCGGACCGATCACGGCCTCGAGAATGACGATGCCCTGTACACGCGCGGACTGCGCAACCGGCGGATAGACCGGCGGCACATCCTTTGTCTTGGTCGGCGGCGAAATGTTGCCTCCGACGCGCACCGGCTCGGGCGGAGGCGGAGGCGGAGGCGGCGCTTCGATGATGCCGCCGACGATGCCGCCCGACACGACGCCACCGACGACGCCACCCTCGACGCCACCCGCGGTGGACAGGTCGAACCCGGTCTCCTCGATGATTTCCTCGGGGGCGACGACAGGCGCCGCGTTCGGGTTGACGTCAACAACCGGCGGCGGCTCTGGCGCCGCGGCCGGTCTTGGCGGCGGCGGCGGTGGGGGTGGCGGCGGCGGCGGCGGCGGCGCGGCTACGAAGGCCATCATCGTCGCTGGCGTCGGCAGCACGTCGGTCGCCATCAGGGGAACGATCACCACGGCGCCTATCGCCGCCACATGGGCCACGATGGAGAGCGGCACGGTGTACCACTTGCGCGACCCCACTCTGATCGAGGGATTCGCGATCTCACCAAACATTTGACCGGCTGCCACCGATACCCTCCTCACCCCTGCCTGCCGCGTGGGGTGCTTCCGCTAAAAGAGCGTCGATTATATGCACGCCTTCTCATGACTGTCAACGAAAGTACCGAGTCGCGCCAAGGCGCCCGCGCCGCGCCCGAGATCTTTCGCCAAAATACTTGTTATCAACAGGTTGCGGGAAACTTGTGACGACATCGTTACAACATCCAGGCAACGACGAGCGGCGCGAAGATTACGGCGACCACGCTCATGAGCTTGATCAGGATGTTCAGGCTCGGTCCCGACGTGTCTTTGAACGGATCGCCGACCGTGTCGCCGATCACCGCCGCCTTGTGGGGCTCGGAGCCTTTGCCGCCGTGGTGCCCTTCTTCGATGTACTTCTTGGCGTTGTCCCACACGCCTCCGGCGTTCGCCATCATGAGCGCCATCAGCACTCCGGTGACCAGCGCGCCGGCCAGCAGGCCGCCCAACCCGGAGATGCCGAGCAGGAAACCGGTGGCCACCGGAGCGAGCACCGCAATCAATCCCGGTATGACCATCTCGCGGATGGCCGAGCGGGTGGAGATCTCCACGCAGCGGGCCGAATCCGGCTCGGCGTCGCCCGCGAGCAGGCCGGGTATCTCCTTGAACTGCCGGCGCACCTCTTCGATCATGTCATTCGCCGAGCGCCCGACCGCGTTCATCGTCAGCGCCGAGAACAGGAACGGCAGCATGCCGCCCAGCAGCAGACCGAGCAGCACGTTCGGATTGTCGAGCGCTAGATTGAGGAGGCGCGGATCGAAGGCCGCCGCGCCGCCCGCCTCCGCAACCGCGGTGTCGGCCGTCGCGCGGAACGTGCTGAACAGCGCGAGCGCCGTCAGCGCCGCCGAACCGATGGCGAAACCCTTGCCCATGGCGGCCGTCGTGTTGCCGACCGCGTCGAGGGCGTCCGTGCGCTCGCGGACGAACGCTTCGCAGCGGCTCATTTCCGCAATCCCGCCCGCATTGTCGGCAACCGGACCGTAGGCATCGACCCCCAGGCTGATGCCCAGCGTCGAGAGCATGCCGACGGCGGCGATGGCGATCCCGTAGAGCGCCGCCTGCGAGAAGCTGAAGTAGATCGCCAGGCAGATGATGACGATCGGCAACGCGCAGGACATCATTCCGACGCCGAGGCCGGCGATGATATTGGTGGCCGGGCCGGTCTCCGACTGCTGGGCGATCTTGTGGGCCGGCGGTTTGTCCTTGCCCGTGTAGTACTCGGTCACCTGGCCGATCAGCACGCCGGAAGCGACGCCGGCAACCACGCACCAGAGCACGGCGGCAGGAATGTCGAGCAGGACGATGAGTCCGCCCGCGCCCGCGAAGACTAGCACCGATGCAACCAGCAGGCCGCGGTGCAGGGCGCTGCCGATCTTGGTCTCATCATCGGTGTTCACGACGAACGTGCCGAGGATCGACGCGACGATGCCGACGCCGGCCAGCAGGATGGGAAACACCACGAGCCTCGACTGCAGTGCGCCGAACGCGGCCTCGTCAACGCCCCAAAGCGCGGCGGCCGCCGAGGCGCCCAGCGCCCACGCGAGCGCGATGGAGGAAATGATGCTCCCGACGTACGACTCGAACAGGTCGGCCCCCATGCCGGCAACGTCGCCGACGTTGTCGCCGACGTTGTCGGCGATGGTTGCCGGGTTGCGCGGGTCGTCCTCCGGGATGCCCGCCTCGACCTTGCCCGACAGGTCGCCGGCGACATCGGCCGCCTTCGTGTAGATGCCGCCGCCGACACGGGCGAACAGGGCGATCGACGAGGCGCCCAGCGAGAAGCCGAACAGCGACTCGACCGCGCTTGCGCCGGCGCCGGCAAGCCCGCCGTAGGCCATGTACAGGACGGAAATGCCCAGCGTGCCGAGCGCCACCACCGTCAGGCCCATCACCGCGCCGCTGGAAAACGCCACCCGCAACGCGCTGGAAAGGCTGGTGGTTGCCGCGTGGGTCGTGCGCACCGCCGCACTCGTGGCGGTCTGCATCCCTATCCAGCCGGCGCTGGCCGACAGCAGTGCGCCAACGAGAAAGGCCACGGCGGTCAGCAGCGAGTCGCCCGGCAGAAACGCCACCAGGATGACGAACATGACGGCGACGAAGCCGGCCAGGACGGTGTACTCTGTCTTCAGGAAGGCCATGGCGCCGGCGCGGATCAGCGCGGCGATGCGCTGCATCCGCTCGGTGCCCGGGTCGCGCCGGTTGATGCTGCGAATCAGGAAGAAGGCGAAGAGCGCCGCCACCACGGGCGCGCCCATTCCGAACACGTAATACAGTTGCTGTGTCATTCAAACCTCAGAACGCGGCCGGACGCGGCGCCGCAAAACGCCAGAGCGTACCAACCTGTTTTTCCGACTGTCAAGAAGGCCGAGTGCGTACCTCCGACGACATGGTCATGCCCGCCGTCAGGAAGATCTGCACGCCTTCCTGAACGCTCAGGTCGGGATACGACACCACCGCAGACGGATAGACGTGGATGTCGCCGAAGTAGATGTGGTTCGTCGGCACGTACACGGCGACGAGCTGCTCGGGGCCGCTGCCGCGATCGAGTACGAACCGCTTCGTCAGAAAGCCGATGACCAGACCGCGGCGCGGGTCGTCGATCAGCACGACCTGCCGGAATCCAATCTGGCTGCCGGGTGAAAAGGCCGCCACGAGCTGCTTGACCGGACCGTAGACGGCACGGAAGATCGGCAGCCGCATGAGGTACTCCTCGCCGCGCCGCAATACCCGGCCGCCAAGTCCGCTGGTCGCCAGCACGCCGACCAGCAGCACCACGGCGAGGAGCGTCGCCAGCCCCAGCCCCGGAATGTCGTACCCGCTCCACCGCTGGTAGACGGGGCCCACCACGCCGTCTATCAATTGGAAGAGCCAGACGAATGCCGCGACGGTGATGATCAGCGGCACCGTGACGACCAGGCCGGTGACCAGATTACGACGCAGCCACTGCATCTGTAGCACTCCTCACGCCGACGGAATTGCCGGCGTCGCCGGCAGCCGCACAACCGCCGCCGGGACGAATGGGGATGTCGTCACGCAGACTTGCGGGCCGGGACGCGGGTTTTCCGCCTGGACTGCGCCTGTCGCTGCGGCGCGCGAGCGGCCGCCTGGGCCTGGGCGCCGCGCCTGGCGGCTCTGCCCTGCGTGATCAGGATGGCGGCGGACGCGGCGATGAAGATGGTCGAATAGGTGCCGCTGATGACGCCCACGAGCATTGTGAACGCGAACCCCTTGAGCACTTCCCCGCCGAAGACGTACAGCGCGAGCACCGCGAACCCGGTCGTGCCCGAGGTGATCAGCGTTCGCGCGAGCGTCTGGTTGATGCTGACGTTGACGAGCCGGTCGAAACGGTCGCGGCGCATCCGGCGCAGGTTCTCGCGCACCCGGTCGAAGACGACGATCGAGTCGTTCACCGAGTAACCGGTGATCGTGAGCATCGCGGCAACGACGTTCAGCGACAACTCGTAGCCGAAGAACATCAGCAGCGACACCGTGATCATGATGTCGTGCACCACGGCCACGATCGCGCCCACTCCGAAGCTGAAACGGAATCGCAAGCCGACATAGACGAGGATGCCGGCCATCGCGAAGACAAACGCGTAGATGCCGCGCTGGCGCAACTCCTGGCCGATGACGGGGCCGACCAGCTCCTGCCCCACCACCTGGAAGTTGCCGACACCGCTCGCCTGCAGCGCGGAGCGCACCGCCTCGGCGCCCTCCTCCAGGCTGGTGCCCACTTCCGGCCCGCTCTGCGGCAGGCGGACCATCACCTGGTTCGCATCCGCGTCGCCGTACTGCTGGACGACCTTTTCGCCTTCGACGGACGCGAGCGCGTCGCGCACGCGATCCTCGGTCACCGGCTCGTCGAATTCGATGATGATCAAGCTGCCGCCGGAGAAATCGATGCCCAGCGGCAGCCCGCCGCGCGCGATCAGCACCGCCGCGCCGGCGGCGATGATCAGCAGGGAGACCACAAGGGACTGCCAGCGCCAGGCGATGAAATCGAAATCCGGTTGCTTCTGGAAAAGCTGCACCCGCGCTAGCTCCTCATCCTTTGCGTTGCGAATCAGATGCTCAGCGTCGCCGCCCGGCGGCGGGCCAGCACCGTTTCGAAGATGGTGCGCGATACGAACACCGCTGTGAATACGTTGGACACGAGACCGATGGCCAGCGTTGTCGCGAAGCCGCGGATCGGGCCGGAGCCGAACTGGAACAGGAACGCCGCCGCGATCAGCGAGGCGACGTGCGTGTCGAGAATCGTCAGCAGCACGCGGTCGAAGCCGGCCGCCACCGCGGCCCGCACGCCCTTCTCGCCGCGCAGCTCCTCCTTTATCCGTTCGAAGATCAGCACGTTGGAATCGACGCCGATGCCGATCGTCAGGATCAGCCCGGCGATGCCGGGCAGCGTCACCACCGCCCCGACGTACGCCATGAATCCCATCAGAATCAACAGGTTCATCCCGACCGCGACGATGGCGTTGATGCCGGCCAGCCGGTAGTAGGCCAGCATGAACAGCGCCACGGCGATCAATCCCGCCAGGGACGCGGCAACGCCCGCGCGGATCGAGTCCGCACCCAGCGTCGGCCCGACCGTCCGCTCTTCCAGGTAGGTGAGCGACGCGGGCAGCGCGCCGGATCGCAGCACCAGCGACAGGTCCGCCGCCTCCTCCTGGCTGAAGGTGCCGTTGATCCGCCCTTCGTCAGTGATGCGGCTCTGAATGACCGGTGCGGTGTGCACGCGCCCGTCGAGGATTATCGCCAGGTAGCGGCCGATGTTCTGGCCGGTGACGTCGCCGAACTTGCGCGCGCCCTCGCGGTTGAAGGAGAAGCTGACGGCAGGCTGGTTGAACTCGTCGAGCGAGGGTCGCGCGTTGCGCAGGTCGCGCCCGGTCACCGCCGCCACGCGCCGGACCAGGTAATAGACGGTGCCGCCCGAACCGCCCGTTTCCGAAACGCCGGACACCACCTCCATGTCGGGAGGTATGACGCCGTTGCGCGCCGCCAGCAGCTCGTCCTGGCTGAACGCCGGGCCGTCCTCGACGATCTTCAGCTCCAGCAGGGCGGTGTTGCGGATGATCTCCTTGGCGCGCGCCACGTCCGACACGCCCGGCAACTGGACAAGAATCTGGTGGCCGCCGACGCTGTACGGCGCGACGATCGGCTCGGCCACGCCCAGCTCATTGACGCGCCGCTCGATGGTCTGCAACGCCTGGCGAACCGATTCGTCGCGCAGGGTCGTCTCGACCGGCGCGCGCATGCGGTACGTGTACATCCCGCCGGCGCCCGCTTCGCGGTCGTACGAGGCCGCGAGCTGGTCTTCGGCGATCTGCCGGAACTCGGCGTCGCGGTCCGGCGGCACGCCCTCGATCTGAATCGTGGTCGGGTCCGGCGCGCCAACCGATGCGACCGTGATGCCCTGCAGGTCGAGCTGTTCGCCGAGTTGCTCGGCCGCCGTCTCGGTTTCCACCTGGAGCGCGTCATCCGTCTGGACGCGCAGCACCATGTGCACGCCGCCCTCCAGATCCAGCCCCAGGCGGATCCGTTCATCCGGCGGGTAGAGTGCCGCAACGGACAGCACCGTAACGGCAATGACTGTAACCAGCTTCCACTGCACGTTCCTGTTCATGCGTGATACCTATCCGCCTTGCTCAGGCACCACCGGCGCCTGTCCCTGGTACCCGCCGATAGCCGCGCGCGAAACCTCTATCCGGACCCTGTCGGCCACCTGGACCTGGACCGACCGCTCCCCCATCTTGGTGATGGCTCCGTATATGCCGCTGGTCGTGACGACCTTGTCGCCGACCTTCAGGTTCGCCTGGAATTCCTGAACCTTCCGCTGCCGGCGCCGCATGGGCAGCAGGATGACGAAATAGAAGATGGCAAGGATCGCGACGAACGGCAACAACTGCGCCATCAGCGAGGGAGACCCCCCCGGCGGCTGCGCCATCGCCAGGACTGTGGTGATTCGATCGACGGTCATTGATACTGCGCAGCCTCATCCTGCAGGGAACGGGGCCGGCGGGAATATGTCTGGCGGAACCTCTGCCGAAACTCTTCAAACGAGCCGAGCACTATAGCGTCGCCAATCCGCCTCATGGTGTCAAGGTAAAAGTGCAGGTTGTGCAGCGTGTTAAGCGTGGCGGCCGTCATCTCGTTCGCGGCGCACAGGTGCCGCAGGTACGCCCTCGAAAACTGCCGGCAGGTATAGCACCCGCATTCGGGATCCGGCGGACGATCATCCGCCGCGTAGCGCGCGCCGCGAATGTTGATTGGCCCGCAACGCGTGAGGAGCTGTCCGTTGCGGGCGTTGCGCGTCGGCAGCACGCAGTCGAAGAGGTCGATGCCGCGGCCGGCCATCTCCACCAGGTCCAGGGGCGTGCCGACCCCCATGAGATAGCGCGGCCTGTCCGCCGGCAGCAGGTGCGCGGTGCGGCCCGCCACGTCGTGCATCACGTCCACCGGCTCACCCACGCTCAGCCCGCCGATGGCGTAGCCGTCGAAGCCGGTCGCCAGCGTCTCCGCGGCGTGCTGCTCCCGGAGGTCCGGATAGACGCTGCCCTGCACGATGCCGAATTGCAGCTGCCCGCGGTTGGTGACGGCACGGTCATCTCCGACTCCCTGCAACTCGAGGAACCTGCGGCGCGAGCGGCGACTCCAACGGGTCGTCAACTCCATCGAGCGCCGCGCCTCCTCCGCCGTGACGGGGTGCGGCGTGCACTCGTCGAACGCCATGGCGACGTCGGCCCCCAGACGCGCCTGCACCTCCGTCGCCGTCTCGGGGGTCAGCAGGTGGCGGCTCCCGTCGAGGTGGGACTGGAAGCAGGCGCCCTCCTCGCTGATGGTGCGCCGCTTGGCCAGGCTGAACACCTGGTAGCCGCCGCTGTCGGTCAACATCGGCTTCGACCAGCCGATGAAGCGGTGCAGTCCGCCGGCGTTCCCGATCAGCTCGTCTCCCGGCCGCAACAACAGATGGTACGTATTGGCGAGGATGATCTCCGTGCCGAGCTGCAGCAGATCGCGGTGGGTTACCGCCTTTACCGCGCCCGCCGTGCCGACCGGCATGAAGGCCGGCGTCTGCACGACGCCGTGCGGCGTGCGCAACATGCCGCGGCGCGCCCGGCCGTCTACGTGCGTCACGCTGAACGGGCCCGGCTCCTGCATTGCGGTATACTAAGTTATCTTCCAGTCGTTCCTTCCTCCTCCACTGAAGGCCATCCAGTGAAGCGCGTGCGGGTCGGGATCGTATACGGCGGCCGATCGAGCGAGCACGAGGTGTCGCTGGCTTCCGCGGCCGCCGTCATCGCACACCTGGATGCCGACCGCTACGCACGGATCCCGATTCATGTCGGCAGGGACGGCCGCTGGTCGTTGCGCCGTGAGCCGCGCGGCTCGCTGACGGCGGCCGAGGCGATCGCGAGCGCGCGTTCGTCGGGCGGCGGCGCCGACCATGCAACGGGCGCGCAGGAGGTGCATCTTCTCGCGCGTCCGGCCGCGACGCAGTTGTTGACGGTGCAGCGGGCCGGCGCGGACCCCGATGGTCGGGCGGAACTCGGAATGCTGGCGCTGGACGTGGTCTTTCCGCTCGTGCACGGTCCGTACGGCGAGGACGGCACGCTGCAGGGGCTGCTCGAGCTGGCGGGCGTGCCGTACGTCGGGGCGGGCGTGCTCGGCTCGGCCGCCGGCATGGACAAGGCGGTGGCGAAGACGCTGTTCGCGGCGCGCGGCCTGCCGATTACGCGTCACGTAGTGATACGCGCCGCGCAATGGGACGCGGGGGACACCGCCGTGCTCGACGACGTCGAGCGCCGCCTGAATGGCCCGCTGTTTATCAAGCCGGCCAACCTCGGGTCGAGCATCGGCGTGTCGCGGGCGGCGAACCGCGCGGAGCTGGCGCGGGCAATCAACGAGGCCCGCCGGTTCGACCTGAAGATCCTCGTGGAGGAGGCGGTGCCGGAACCGCGGGAGCTCGAGTGCGGGGTCATCGGCAACGATGCGCCGGAGGCTTCCGTCCCGGGCGAGATCGTTCCGGGCGGCGACTTCTACGACTACGAATCCAAGTATGTCGACGCGCGGTCCACCGGCGTCGTGCCGGCGGCGCTCACGCCGGCGCAGGCAACCGAAGTCCGCAAGCTGGCCGTCGAGGCTTACCGCGCCATCGAGGCGGCCGGCATGGCGCGCGTCGATTTCCTGCTGTCCCGCTCCACGGGCCGTCTCTACGTGAGCGAGGTCAATACGATTCCCGGCTTCACGACCATCAGCATGTTCGCCAAGCTGTGGGAGGCAACCGGGTTGGACTATGCACGGTTGCTCGATCGGCTGATCGAGCTGGCGTTCGAACGCCACCGGGCACGCCGGCGCTTGAGCACCAGCCTCATTTGATCTTTCGACTACGGCTCCAGCGGTTGCACGCCGTCCCAGACGCGGACGCGCAGCATCGCGTCGCCCGGCTCGATCCGGTCTACGACATCTATACCGTCGACCACCCGGCCGAACACGGTGAAGCGGCCGTCGAGCCGCGGTTGCGGCAAGCGCGTGATGAAGAACTGGCTGCCGCCGGTGTCCTCCCAATCGAGCGCCATGCCTACCGTGCCGCGCAGAAACGGCAGCTGGTTGATCTCGTCCCGGATCGTGTAGCCGGGACCGCCTTCGCTATCGCTGCGCGGATCGCCACCCTGCACGACGTAGTTGCTCACGGCACGATGGAACGTCAGGCCGTCGTAGAAACCGCGACGCGCCAGCCGCATGAAGTTGGCGGCGGTAAGCGGCGCGTCGAGCACGGCCAGCTCCATTTGAATCGTGCCCCGTGCGGTATCGATGTACACGTGCGGCGATACGCTCGGATCGACGAGCTCGCGCGCGCCGTAGTCCGCGCCGGCGGTCGGAACGGGTCTGATGCGGGCGTCATGATCGATGCCCGGCGCGAGATCTTCCAGGTGCCGCGCTGCACGGAGCCGCACCGCCCAGTCGCGATCGGCGAGCGCGGCCGTCAGGATGTCGCGGCCGGCCGGCCCGGCGATGGCGGCGGCGGCGTCGATGATGGCCGCGCGCGCCATGTACTCCGGATCCTCGGCGGCGGCCGCATACGCGGCGGCGAGCGCATCTATCGCCGCGCGCGGCTGCACGACCCCGAGCAGCGTGGCCGCCGTCTTCCTGACGACTACATCGTCGTCCTCCAGGTGATCGAGCAGTACCGCCCCGGCTTCCGGCGACCCGATCCCGACCAGCGTCGAGAGGACGGCAGGGACAACCCGGCGATCCGCGTCGTCCAACATCCCGATCAGAAACCGCCCGCCCACGTCCGGCCCCGCGTGCACCAGCCCGTCGGCCAGTGCGACACGCACCCGCCAGTCCGGATCCGGATCCAGTCCCGACAACACCAGCAGGAACATTTCCGCGTCCGTCTCCGCCAGCCCGCGCATTGCGGCGGCGCGCATCAGCGGCCAGGGATCCGACAGCAGCTCGACGAACACCTGGACGACGACCGGATCGTCGCGGCCGGTCAAAGCCTCCACCGTCTCGTAGCGGAGCATCGGATCCAGGTCCCGCCGCACGACGAATTCCAGCAGCGCCCCGGTCACCGCCGGCTCCTGGAACTGCTGCAGCGCCTGCAGCGCCGCCAGCAGCACGCGCCGGTCGCGCCGTTCCGGATCGAGCAGCGCGATCAGCGGTTCCACGGCGGCCGGATCGCCGAGCGCGCCCAGCCCTCGCGCCGCCATCGACACGCCCACGCTGCCCTGCACGCCGACGAGCGTGCTGAGGGCCGGGAACGCCCGCGCGTCGTCAATCCTCGAGAGGACATCAGCGACCGGCCACCACCAGATCACGGGCTGCCCGTTCGGCTGCAGCAGCGCGGCCGCGAGCTGTTCGAATGCGCGGAGATCCGCCAGGGCGTACAGTCCGAGCCGGAACGCCTCCACTTCCGGCGACAGGGGATAGGAGAGATCCTCCGGGTCGATCCCGTACGTCTCGATGATGTAGCGGCTCACCAGCGCACGAATGGCATCCCGGGCGTCCTCCACACCGAGTCGGCCCAGCGCCTCGGCCGCGCGGCCCTGCACGAGCGGCGACGGATCCTGCAGCGCGTCCAACAGCAGGTCGGCCACCGCGCCGTCGCCGATCAGGCCGAGCGCAAATGCCGCCATCTGACGCACCTCGGGCTCCGGATCGCCAAGTGCCGCCGCCAACGGCGCGATGCCCTCGGAGCGTCCGACGCGGCCGATGGCCAGCGCCGCACGCCGTCGCACGCGGGGCGCGGTGTCGGTTAGCAGATCACGGAGATCGGGCACCGGGTGCAGTGCTGCAGCCGGCGGCTCCGTCGACATCTCCGCCGCGTCCGTCGCCGTGTCCTCCGCGGAGAACAGCGCGGCCGGCGGGGGGATCTCGGCGCGGGGCGGCGCGGCCGGATCGCGAAGCACCCGCTGGTCTTCCAGGCGCAGGATCCAGCCCAGCTTCTCCTGCAGCGTGGGCGGGCCGACTGGAGCCGCCGGAGGGGCCGCACCGGCGCAGCCCGCGGCCACGGCAAGCAGGCCTGCCCAGACCGTAAGCGAGGTTGGTCGGAGGCGTGTCTGCGTCACGTCAAGCGGAAGAAATACGGCGGCAACCAGCCGCCGTCGGCGCGCCATGATAGCATGCGGATTGCCAGTTCGTGGCGCAATCCCGGGCGGCCGCCGTGCGACTCCGGGCTCCACCGCGGACTGCTATACTGCGCAGCATCTTGGACTTTCAGTATCTTGCCATCGAAGGTCCGATTGGCGCCGGCAAGACAACCCTCGCACGACATCTCGCACTCAGGCTCGACGCGACAACGGTCCTCGACCAGAACGACAATCCATTTGTCGGCGACCTGTACGCCGGCCGCACCGGCGCGGCTTTCCAGGCGCAACTGTTTTCGCTGCTCGCGCGCCACCGGCAGCAATCGATGCTGCGTCAGACAGACCTGTTCAATCAACTGGTCATCGCCGACTACCTGTTCGACAAGGACAAGATCTACGCCTATCTCAATCTCGACGACAACGAGCTGTTCATCTATCAGCGGCTCTACGACCTGCTTGCGCCGGATCTTGTCACGCCGGATCTTGTCGTCTACCTGCAGGCGCCGTCGGACCTCGTGCGGCAGCGCGTACGCCGGCGGATGCAGCAGGACACCGGCACCGCGCAGCTGCCGGACGACACGTACCTCGGCGAGTTGAACGAGGCGTACAACCACTTCTTCTTTCACTACAACGCGACGCCATTGCTGGTGGTCGAAACCTCCGAGTTCACGCTCGACTGGAACGAAGCCGCCCTGGACGATCTGATTCGGCAGCTCCGCGACATGGGCCGCGGAACGCGCTATTACGTGCCGCGCACCGGGCGCAACGCGTCTTGACCCGCCTTCGCCGGACAACCTAAGCTCGGTTTGATGAGCTGGTTCAAGAAGGCTCGCCGGCCAATTGCGACACCGGTCGAGCCGAGCCGGGTGCCGGAAGGCCTGTGGGTCAAATGTCCCTCGTGCAGCCAGGTGCTGTACGAAAAGGACCTGGTTAAGAACCAGCGTGTGTGCGGATCGTGCTCGCACCATTTCCGGATGAGCGCGTCGCAGCGTCTGGCCGCGCTGCTCGACGACGGCGCCTGGGCGGAATTCGACCGCAACCTGGAATCGACCGACCCCCTGAGGTTCCAGGACAAGAAGCAGTACCGGGATCGCCTGGCGGCCGGCGCGACCGCGACCGGGCTGCGGGACGCGGCCATCTCGGCCGTGGGCCGCATCGAAGGGATCGAGGTGGCCGTCGTCAGCATGGAGTACGGCTTCATCGGCGGCAGCATGGGCGTGGTGGTCGGCGAGATCATCACGCGCGCAGCCGAGCGTGCGCTGCAGCGCAGGATTCCGCTTGTCGTAGTCTGCTGCTCCGGAGGCGCGCGCATGATGGAAGGGGTGCTGTCGCTGATGCAGATGGCCAAGATCAGCGCGGCCCTGGCGCGGCTCGACCGCGCGAAGCTGCCCTACATCGCCGTGCTCACGGATCCCACGACCGGCGGCGTGACCGCCAGCTTCGCGATGCTGGGCGATCTGCACATCGCGGAGCCCGGCGCGCTGATCGGCTTCGCCGGCCCGCGGGTGATCGAGCAGACCATCCGCCAGCGGCTGCCGGCCGGGTTCCAGCGCAGCGAGTTTCTCCTGCAGCACGGAATGCTGGACATGGTGGTCGACCGGCGGCAGTTGCGGCCCACGCTCGCACGCTCCATCCGCTTCATGGCCGCGGAACCGGCGGCGGCAGCGGCGGAAGGCGCGCCGCTGGAGGTCGAGTCCGCCCGCTAGTGCGAGGAGCGCGTGGCGAAATTCCGCGAGGCGCCTCGAATTCCCCTTCCATGAGCGCCACACAGGAATCCATCGACTTCCTGTTCGATCTGGAACGCTTCGGCGTCAAGCTTGGACTCGATAACATCCGCCTGCTCCGCGAAGCGCTTGGATATCCGGATCGATCGTTCAAGTCAATCATCGTGGCCGGCACGAACGGCAAGGGCTCCGTTGCGGCGATGGTCGACGCCGCCCTGTGCGCGGCCGGCTACGGGACCGGGCGTTTCTGTTCTCCGCACCTCGTCACGCTCGAGGAAAGGTTTGCCGTTGGCGGCCGCCCGGTCACCCGCGGGGCGTTGGCGGCGGAGGCCGACCGGCTGCGGGAGACCATCGAGTCCCTGCTCGGTGCCGGCCGCCTCGCGGCCCCGCCGACGTTCTTTGAAACCACTACCGCCATCGCCCTGTCGCTGTTCGCCCGCGCGGGTGTCGATGCGGCCGTGCTCGAAGTCGGCATGGGCGGACGCTTCGATGCCACCAACGTGGTAACGCCCGTCGCGGCGGCGATCCCGTCGGTTGATCTCGACCATCAGCAGTACCTCGGCGCGACGCTGGAAAAAATTGCCTACGAGAAAGCGGGCGTGATCAAGGCGGGCGCGGTCGTGGTCACCGGCGAGTCGCAGCCGCCGGCCCTCGACGTGCTGCGACGCACCTGCCGCGAGCGCGGCAGCCGGTTGATCGAAGCGCCGCGCGATATCGAGATGCGCACCTGCCTGCGCGGCGGATGGACGGAGCTGACGCTGACCACGCCACTGCGGCGCTACGGACCGCTGCGCCTGGGTCTGCGCGGCCGGCACCAAGCGCGCAACGCGGCGGTCGCTGTGCGCCTGCTGGAGGCACTGGGCGACCACGGGCTGCCGGTACCCCCGGAAGCCATTGTCGAGGGGCTCACCCGCGTCCGCGTGCCCGGCCGGCTTGACGTGGTGGCCGTCGACGAACGCCGGTCGATGATCCTGGACACGGCCCACAACGTAGCCGCGGTCGCGGCGTTCGCCGAGTACGTACGGGAGGTGTGGCCGGACGGCGTGCCGCTCCTGTTCGCGGCGCTGCGCGACAAGGATGTCCGCGGCATGCTCCAGGCGCTGGGATCCGCGGCCACCGCCATCGTCTGTCCCCCGCTGGCCAGCCCGCGCGCGCTGCCGCCCGCCGCGGTGTTGGCGGAAATCAGGTCCGTGCGGCCGGACCTGCCGGCGGTCGCGGCGCCCACTCCCGCGGCGGCGCTCGAAGCCGCCTGGCGCCGCGGCGACGTCATCGGTGCGGCAGGCTCCACGTATCTGGTCGGCGAGGTCATGACCAGCCTGGCGCTGCCGGCGTAATAGCTGATGACCCTGTCACACCTGTTGCGTCCGCTGCCCCGCTCGGCCGCGGCGTGCCTGCTGGTCGTCGCGACCGCCGGCGGCGCCCACGCGCAACTGCTGCCCGGATTCGACTTCGACTCGCGGCAATTTCGCATCGAGCAGGTGGGCGACGACCATTTCCGCCTCGTCGGCGAGGTGGAAATCGACGGCGACGGCTACCAGTTCTTCGCGGACCGAGTCGACTTGTACCCGTCCGAGACGCGGCTGGTGGCCGAGGGCAACGTCGTCTACGTCGGCGACGGCGGACGCGTGGCCGCCGAGCGGGTAGAATTCGATACCGAGGCACTGACGGCAACGTTCTATGACGCGACCGCAGCGGTGACCCTCGGCGACGGGGAGGTCGAGCGCAGCATGTTCGGCAATCACGAGCCGGACATGCAGTTCTACGGCGAGACCATCGAGAAGCTCGGTCCGCGCACCTACCGCCTGACGAAGGGCGGCTTCACCAGCTGCCTGCAGCCGACGCCCCGCTGGCAGATGACGGCCAGCTCCATCACGCTCAACCTGGAGTCGTACGCCCTGCTGCGCAACTCCGTGCTCAAGATCAAGGGGGTGCCGCTCTTCTACCTGCCGGCCATGTACTTTCCGGTCCAGGAAGACGATCGCGCGACCGGTTTCCTGATGCCGACCTACGGCGCGTCCACGGTGCACGGATCGAGCCTCAGCAATGCGTTCTTCTGGGCCGTCAACCGCAGCCACGACGCGACGTTCTACCACGACTGGTTCACGCAGACCGGCCAGGGCACCGGCGCCGAGTACCGGTTCGTGCTGGGGCAGGGATCCGAGGGACAGCTCAGAACGTACTTCCTGCAGGAGAACGCCCTGACCGAGACGTTTAACGGGATCGAGCGCGAATACCCCGAGCGCCGCAGCTACGAGTTGCGGGGAGAAGCCCGCTACGGCATTACGGACAACATCAACGCCCGCGGCCAGGTCAACTATTTTTCCGACGTGACCGTCCAGCAGCAGTATCAGAGCAACATCTACGACGCCTCCAACAGCCGGCGCAACATGAGCGGCAACGTCGCAGGCAACTGGGGGCTGTACCAGGTGAGCGGCACGTACGACATAAACGAGACGTTCTTCGGAGACCGCCAGTCGACGCTCCACGGCGCCGGGCCGCGCATCAAGTTCGACCAGAGCCAGCGCGAGCTGCCGTTCACCCCGTTCTACTTCTCCTTCCAGTCGGAGTTCGGACACCTGCTCCAGCGATCGCAGGTCAAGCGCTTCCGCCAGGCAAGCGACGGCAGCCAGGAAGAAATCGTGCAGACCACCGACTCGGGTCTCAACCGCTTCGAAATCGCCCCCATCGTGCAGATACCGTTCACCCGCTGGCCGTTCCTGATCATCGATTCGTCGGTCGCCTGGCGCGGCACCTACTGGACCGAGAGCCTGGGCACGGGCGAGGACTTCGGCATGCAGGTCAATGACGGAATCAGCCGCGGGTACTTCGAGTTGCAGTCGGAGATCACCGGACCAAGCCTCGTCAAGGTGTGGGATACGCCCAACAGCACCTTCTCCGAGCGCATGAAGCACGTGATCGAGCCGTGGGTCTCGCTGCAACGGGTAACGGCGGTGGACAACTTCGACCGCATCGTGCAGCTCGAGGGCACCGACTCGGTGCTCGGCAACGTCACGCAGCTGCGCTACGGCCTCAACAACCGGCTGTACGTCAAGGAGCCGCACCCGGACGGGAACGGGCTCGCGCGGGAGATCCTCAGCGTCCAACTGACGCAGAGCTACTATACCGACGCCCGCGCCGCGCAGTACGACCGGCGCTTCAGAACCAGCTTCAACCGCACGCCGCCGAGCAATTTCTCGCCGCTGTCATTGATCGCGCGCGCCGACCTGACCGAGACCCTCGGAGGATCGTTCCGCACCGAGTACGACACGCAATTCGGGGCGATCCGCACTATCAGCGCGGAGGGATCGTACGGCTTCCGGGGATGGGTCCACACGGAGGCCGGCTGGAGCCAGCGCCGGTTCGTAGCGGGCCTCAGCGGCTTCGACAACCCCGACCGGCTCGACCACTACCTCAATCTGAGCACCAGCTTTCGCACCCCGAGCAACAACGTCGGGATGGCTTACTCGTTCCATTACGACGTGCAGCGCAAGCGCTATCTGCAGCAGCGGGCGCTGGTCTACTACAACGCCCAGTGCTGCGGCATTAGCGGCGAATATGAGGTGTTCAACTTCCAGGGACTCGGCAGCCGGGCGCGCGTGCCGCAGGACCGCCGCTTCCACCTGTCGTTCACACTCGCCGGGCTGGGGACCTTCGCCAATGTCCTCGGCGCCTTCGGCCTGGGCCAGGGGTCCGGCCTGAACAACCGCTGAAGGGGCCCCTAACCCGCATTTCTCACCAACCTTCTGCTGCGGACGCCGAT
>JAGWAI010000097.1:7884-8319 GCA_021296485.1 Acidobacteriota bacterium | reverse complement strand
CCTCCGTCAGCCTGACACTCGACTTGCTGAAGGAAGCGACGGGCGCCACGTCGGTATCACTCACCGTGACCGTGAAGTTGGCTGGGTCGGGATCGACCGGGCCAAGGCTCGACTCAATGGTCATGGTGAACATGTTATCGACCCAGTTGCCGTCGCCGCCCGGGTCGACGATGACCAGCTTGATTTCGCCGTTGTTGTCGTAGGGGATTTCGTTATCGGCCGCACCACCCACGATGTACTTGCCGGGCGCCGCAGCGGCCTCGGTACGGGCGATGAGGCGGCCCTCATCGACGGCCGAGCTGGAGCCGTCCACCCAACCGCGCGCCGTCTGCGCCGAGCGCGCATCCTGCCCAGGATAAGCGGCGGCTGCATTGTGGACAATCGTGATCGTGCCAAGACCGTCTTCCCTATTGGCGCCTTCGCCTTCCAGGGTGA
>JAGWAI010000097.1:4751-7806 GCA_021296485.1 Acidobacteriota bacterium | reverse complement strand
CGAACCCGATGCTCTGCGCCGACGCGATCCCGGGGGACGCCGCCAGCAGCACAGCCGCGGCAAGGGCAGTCAGCAGATAGCCCTTCCGCATAAAAGTAGATCTCGTTCCGTTCATGACTGTCGCTCCTTTGAGACTAGGGGGTAACGGTTACTTCTTCTGTGATGGTCGCGCTGCACAGCGACGTCTGCTTCCCGTCCAGGCCGGCGATAGCTTCCGGCAAGGCGTTGTCTGCATCCTCTTCTGACTCACGCCCGCCGACCGCCATCTCATTCCAGTGGTCCGACCCGGGCGCGAAGCAAAGGGTTGATAGCACCCCGCATGCCTGGCGAGCCCTGTCGGCGTTAGAGACGCGATAGTCGCAAACGTGCAGATCGGCGGTAGCATACCCTCGTTCGGGCCAGAGATGCAACACAAGATGCGACTCTGCAAGTACCCATACCAAGGTATATCCACCGCCCTCGAACGGTACCGCCTGATCGGCGATAACCTGCAGGCCGCACGACTCGATGGCCGTGCCGACCTCTGCCAGCAGGCGCGCGGGATCCGGACCGCCGCCCGCGTATGCCGCGGCGAGGCGATCAGAGAAACGCCCGGTCCCAATGAAATGATGCGATGTCAGCACCAAGTTCCCCACCAATGTTGCGGGAGTGTAGCGATCCTGCGCCGCAACGTCAAGAGTCTTTTCGGTATCATTGCGCCATGCCTGTAGAGCAAAAGCCGCAAAAACAGCAGTCTACCAGAAGGCAGGGCCGTGAGGCGCCGCCGCAACCGCCGCCGCTCGCGCAGCGGCCACTGCGGCAGCGACGGCGGATCCGGCATCAGATCCAGCAGCAGCAACAGCAGCTTGCGAATCATACAACGGAATGGGGTGCGCTGAGTAGCCGTCTCACGGCGGCGCTGAAGCTGGCGGCCGCGCCCATCGCCATCCGCTTCCACGCGGACGCCGGAGAGGCGGGCGCGGAGCGCCGCGCGGGGGACTACCCGCCGCCGAACGCCCGCGGCCGGACCGGCCAGGTGCCCGCCGGCTGCGTCTTCTGGATGGAGGCGGAGAACGGGACGTTTTCAACCGCGCCGGCCGACCACGCCAACTGCAGCGTGGGCAGCCTGACCCACGGGCTGATCGGCCTCGAGGAGGCCGCTACCCGCGACGACGTGGAGGCGGTGCTCGGCGCCGGCTGGGTCGACGAAGCGGCGGTGCTGGCGCTGCCGGTCGTCAGCGAGCGGCCGGCCGCCATCGTCTACGGCCCGCTCGGCGAGGTGGCCAACGACGAGAACCCGGACGTGGTGCTGCTGCGTCTTGACGGACGGGCGCTGATGACGTTGCGTGATACATTCCCCGACATGGCCATCGAGGGCAAGCCGCAGTGCCACATCGTGGCAATGGCGAAGGAACAGGGGCGGGTGGCCGCCAGCGTCGGCTGCGCGCTGAGCCGCACGCGCACGGGGATGCGGCCCGAGGAGATGACCGCGGTCATCCCGGGCGCGCGGCTGGCGGGCGCGGTGGACGCCCTGGAGGCGACCGTGGCGCTCAACGGACAGATGGCCAGCTACGCCGCGGCGGACGCGCGGCGCTTCACGGCATGAGCAAGCGGCGGGGACTGCTCGCGGCGGCCGGCGCCGCCATCCTTCTTCTTATATACGCGCCCGCGGACGGCGTGCGCGCGCAGCGCGCGGCGGCCGGTTCGTCGGGCCCCGCGGCGCGGGCGGCGTACTACCAGACCCAGTTGCGGCTGCAGGAAGACCTGGCCGCCTTCCGCGAGTTCCGGCCGTCGTACCCCTTCTGGCAGCACATCTACACGGTGCCGGACGGCCACGTCATCTACGGCAGCGCCGAGGACGGCCGGCTGCTGGCCACCTTCCCCCGCCGCGGCAACTGGGCCGAGAACGGCCTGTGGGCCGATCCGTCGCTGGCCGGCGTGCTGGACGGCCGGGAGCTGCCGCGCCGCCTGCGCGACCGCCGGCGCGCCGTGGAGGAGCTGCTGGCCGACGCGGCCGGCCCGGTCATCCACAACGCGACGCGCGGGCGGTTCCTGTCGCGGAACGCCGAGCGCCACGCCGACTTCCTGGGCGAGTGGGGCGCCATCTACGAGCGCTTCGGGGTGCCGGCCGAGATCGGCCTGGCGCAGGCCATCGTGGAATCGGGGCTATACGGGCGGGCGCGATCGCGGGCGCGGGCGCTCGGCTTCTGCCAGTGGCTGCCGCGCAACTGGAACCGCCTGAAGCGGCTGTCGCCGTACGTAATAGAAGGATACAACCAGACCACCCAGGCGCCGTTCTGCGCCGCCTACCTCACCATCCTGTCCACGATGTACGACAGCTACATCCCGGCGCTGTCGGAGCACCACGCGGGCGGCGTCAACGTGGGGCGCACGGTGGTCAATGGCGAGCGGCTCGGCGGACGCGACACCCGCGCGCAGTACTTCCTGGGGTCGGACTTCGCGCGCACGCTGCGCGGCATCGCCCTGCGGCGCTACCGCGCGCTGTACCGCACCTACGGCCGCCGCTCGGCGCTGTACGCCGAGATGGTGTTCGGCAACATGTACAACGTGCGCCAGCTCATGCGCGAGACGCCGCAGTCGGACATCCACGCGATGCGCGTGCCGCGCAACACGTCGCTGTCGACGGTGGTGGAGCTGAGCGGCCTGAGCCGCCGCGAGGTGAAGCGCTACAACCCGGCGCTGGTGCGGCAGGTGCCGAGGAACGCGGCGCTGTACCTGCCCATGTACATGGAGGCGCTGGGCGAGGACGTCACGTTCTGGCATCGGCCGCCGAGCGCGGAGTACGCCGCGGCACTGGCCGACTTCGTCAGCCTGGACGCTACGGTGGAAGAGTGGCACGACCCGGCCTTCGAGGAGACCCTGCAGCACTTCCGCGAGCGCTTCGCGGACACCGGCACCGAGGAGGGCACGGTGATGGCCACCACCATCGCCTTCGTCATCGACGACCTCAGCCGCAGCCGCCGCGGCGCCATCCTTGACGAGTTCCGCACCAGCGACCGCGTGCTGGAGCTGTTCGAGCGCGGCCGGCGGGCGATCGAGGAGCGCGAGGAAAACT
>JAGWAI010000097.1:0-4723 GCA_021296485.1 Acidobacteriota bacterium | reverse complement strand
GCCCGGCTGACAAGGCGTGAGAAGCGAGCATATTCGACCATATGTGAGCGACGAACAACGCAGCTCAGGCGGGATGCATCGGCGGTCGAATGCAGCGGGGCTTCACCACGGGCTGCTCAGCCCGCGCGGTGCGTGTCCCAGTGGGAGCGCATCTCGTAGAAGGTGAACGAGGCGGTCCAGGCTATCAGCACCAGGCCGGTGACCGACTCGCTGACGGCCAGGATCTGCCCGCCCCGCACCGGGACGATGTCGCCGAAGCCGAGCGACGAGTAGACGGACCCGGAGAAGTAGACGATGTCCAGCAGCGTCGGCGACGGGATCGATAGCTGCACCAGGCCGGCCTCGATCAGCGCCCACCAGCCGGCGGCGTACAGCACCACCTCCACCATGTGGGCGACGAGCGCGAGCACGACGACCAGCGCCACGCCGACGCGCGCCGGGCCGGCCACGCGGTTCACGAACGCGGAGGTGAAGACGAGCGCTTCGTAGTGCACGCCGACGGCAAGGAGCGACAGGAGCGGGGCGGCGAGGATCGTCACGCGGGGCTATGGCCGCGGGCAGCTGGCGACGCCGGCCCGGCGGCCGGCGCCGCGGAGAGTGCGTCAGGCGGAGTAGGCGCGGTAGCGGCCGTCCGCCAGCTTGGTGGCCTTGTTCTTCTTGGCCATGCGGCCGAGCGACAGGCGCACCGCGCGGTGGTCGGCGCCGAGCGCCTCGCCGATCTCGAGCGCGGTGGACTCGCGGGCCGGGTCGGCCGCGAAATATTCCTCGATGCGCGGCTCGAGCTTCGGCGCGGCTGGTTTCCTGGAGCCTCTCGGCGCGCGCTTCTTCGGCGCGGCCTTGCGGCCCCTGCGGGCCAGCGGCGCGGGCGCCGGCGCGGCGGCGTTCTTGCGCGGCCGTCCGGGACGGCGGCGGCCGGGCGTCCCTGACGCGTTTCGAATAACGCCGGCCAGCGCGTCGATGGCGGCGTTCAGTTGGCCCAGTTGCGCCGAGACCTGGTCGCGCTCGGCCGTCAGCGCGGCCAACGCGTCGTCAAGTTTCTTGGACATCAGCAGATTCCTCTTTCTCCGGTCCGTATACGCCGGCCAGTTGCCGGCGCCCGGCGCCGGGCGGGATGATCCGCATCGTAGCGCCTCTATTACGGCAAGTCAACCGCCGTCATTGCGCGCGCCGGCCCCGCAATCCATCCCGCCCATTGCAATGAATCAACGTGTACGTTCCAGGAATTGCAACAGCTCGCTGTCGGTGCCGAGAATGAAGTACGTATTCGGATCCATCGTCTGCTCGTACGTCTCCATCGACTTCGTGAAGGCGTAGAATCCGGGGTCGCGGCCGTAGGAATCGGCATAGATGCTCGTCGCCGCGGCGTCGGCCACGCCGCGCAGCTCCTCGGCCTGGCGATAGGCTTCGGACTGAATCTGCGCCAGCTCGCGCTCGCGCTCGCCGTCGATGCGCGCCGATTCGCCCTGCCCCTCCGAACGGAACTGCTCCGCGATGCGCTGCCGCTCGGCAATCATGCGGGCGAAGACGTCCTGCTGCACCTCTTCCACGTAATTGATGCGCTTGAGCCGCAGATCGAGCAGCTCGATGCCGAGGTCGGCGGTGCGTCCGGACGCGGTTTCGAGAATCGAGCGCGTTATCTCCTGGCGGCCGCGCTCGATCGATTCCAGGATGACCGCTTCCTCCTCGGATTCGATGGGCACGTCGTCCGGGTCGCGATTGGTGCTGCGCACCAGCTCAATCAGGTCGTGCCGCGCCACGGCATTGCGCGTCTCGCCGTCGAGGATGTCGTCGAGGCGCGACTGCGCGCCGCGCTCGTCGCGCAAGCGCTGGAAGAACAGCAGCGGGTCGGTGATGCGCCAGCGCGCATAGGTGTCGACCCAGATGAAGCGCTTGTCGCGCGTCGGCACCTGATTGGGGCTGCCGTCCCATTCCAGGAAGCGTTTCTCGAAATAGTTGGGACGCTGGATGAACGGCACCTTCACATGCAGGCCGGGCTCCACCACGGGCTCCCCCACTGGCTCGCCGAACTGCGTCAGGATGACCTGCTCGGTCTCGCCGACGGTGTACAGCGTCTGGTTGAGCACGACGAGGAGCGCGATGAGGGCAACTGTCTGCACGGCTCCAAAGCGCTTCATTGTCCACCTCCCCCGGCCACAACCGGCGCCGACGGGGTTCCCGGACGGAGGGGCGACCCGTCGATCGACAGCAGCGGCAGCACCCCGCTCGCGTCCTGGTCGATATACAGCTTGCGGCCCACGCGCGGCAGCACGCGCTGCATGGTTTCGAGATACAGGCGGCGGCGGGTCACCTCCGGCGCCCGCTGATACTCCTCATGGACGGCGACGAAGCGGACCGCCTCGCCCTGGGCCCGGTTCACCCGGTCGAGGGCGTACCCCTCGGCCTGCAGCACGGCCTGCTGCGCCTCGCCGCGGGCGCGCGGGATGACCCGGTTGTACTCGGCCCGCGCCTCGTTGATCATCCGGTCGCGCTGCTGCTGCGCCTGGTTCACCTCGTCCCAGGACGGCTTGACCGGGTCGGGCGGGTTGACGTCCTGCAGCACCACCTGGTCGATGGTGATCCCCATCTCGTACTGGTTCGCCATGTCCTGCAGGCGCGCCTCGACGCGCGACTCGATCTCCTGGCGGCCCACGGTGAGCACCTCGGTGACGGTGCGGTCGCCCACCACCTCGCGCATCACCGCCTCGTTCATGGCGCGGAACGTGTCCGAGAGGTTGCGCACCTTGAACAGGAACAGGTAGGGGTCGGCGACGCGGTACTGCACGATCCACTCGACGACCGCCACGTTCAGGTCGCCGGTGAGCATGACCGCCTCGTCGGCGAGACGGCGGTCCGTCTCGGCGTACTGCGTGCGGATGCCCGCGTCCAGGGTGCGGAAGCCGAACTCCTGCTTGAGCTGCCGCTGGACCGGCACCTTGAGCACCTCCTCGGCCAGCGGGATCTTGGTGCGCAGGCCCGGCTCGGTGGTGCGGACGTACTGGCCGAAGCGCAGCACCACGCCCACCTCCTCGGGCTGCACCTGGTACAGCGACGTGAAGCCGGCAAACACGGCCAGCAGCACCGCGAGCAGCGCTATGGCCGCGCCGCGCGGGATGCGCGGCAGGCCCTGCACGTTTATCCGCCGAAAGTCGACGACGGGACCATCGTTCATGATTCTTCTCCTTGGGGCTGCGCCCCAAACCCCCGGCACGCCCTGGCGGGGGCCCGTCGCCCCGCGCCGGGCTCGCCGAGCCGCGCCGTGCGCGGCTTGGGGAACGACTGGCGCACTGATCGTCCCCCTTCCTTAACTGTGACCTTACTGCCTTGCCAACGGCTCACACAACAAAAGTTGGGATGCTAGACTGATTGCGAGGACGGGTCGGCCAACCGGGGAAAGGCATGTGACGGCCATGGAGATGCAGGCGGAGGTGCTGAGCACCCTTGCGATCCTGGTACCCCTGATGGCGTTCATCTACTCCCTCCACCGCGGCCAGGGCCGCCGGTTCGAGTTGCTGGAGCAACGGATGGACCAGCGGTTCGGCGCCATGGAACAGCGCATGGACCAGCGGTTCGGCGCCATGGAACAGCGGATGGACCAGCGGTTCGACGCAATGGAACAGCGCATGGACCGACGGTTCGCCGGCGTGGACCAGCGGTTCGACGCGCTTGAACAGCGCATGGACCAGCGGTTCGACGCGATGCACGGGCGCATCGACGCGCTGGCGCGGCCGCAGATCAAGCTGGTGAATCGTTGACTGCCCCGCCGCGTTGCCGCCGGCCGCTCTGCGCAGCCGTTGCGCTGCTGATCCTCGTGCCGGCGGCGCCCGCGGCGGCGCAGTTCCGGGCGCCCAGCCCGGACGGCCTGGCCTCCACCGAGACAGGCGGGCGGTACGCCGGGGGGCGCACGCCGTACTACATCGAGGGCAAGTGGATAGAGGTGAGCTACGGGCGGCCGATCAAGCGCAGCCGCGACCTGTGGGGCAACGAGGGCACCTACGGCATGCGGCTCAACGCCCAGGCCCCGGTGTGGCGCGCCGGCGCGGACGTCTCCACCTACCTGATGACGGAGGCGACGCTGACCGTCAACGGCACGGAGATAGCGCCGGGCGGCTACACGATGTTCATCGACCTGAAGCCGGACGACTGGACCTTGATCATCTCGAACTGGCAGCCGCAGCGCCGCTACGACCCGAACAACGACCGCGAGCTGTGGGGGTCGTACGGCTATACGTCCGACAAGGACGTCGTGCGCGCCCCGATGGAGCTGTCGGAGCTGCCCTGGTGGACGTTCCTGGACATGACCAACGAGGGTGGGCGCCTGGCGATCATGTGGGACCGGATGATGGCCGCCATACCGTTCGGTATCCCGCCGGAGCCGCAAGCCGCGGAGGATGCGGCGAAGGCGGAACCGCCGAACCCGCCGAAGGCGACCGTGCCTGATCCGCCGAAGGAGGGGACACCACCCCTCACCGTGGATCCGCGCGCGCCCCTGCCGCCGGTGAACGGCCCCGGCCAGCGCTGAGCAGCGCCGGCTACTCCGTGACCACGACCGTGACGTCGGCGATCGACATGTACACGCCGTCGTCGGCCGCCGCGCGGATCACGTAGGTGCCCGGCTCGCTGAAGCGCGCCGTCGTCTCGGCGCGGCCGTCCACCATCTCGACCGGAGTGGTCATCGGGCTGAACGCGACCCGCCCCGGCCCGCGGTAGTGCAGCCAGGTGACCG
>JAGWAI010000096.1:7325-11407 GCA_021296485.1 Acidobacteriota bacterium | reverse complement strand
GTCACGAATCCGGAGTTTCTCAAGCAGGGCGCGGCCATTGACGATTTCATGCGGCCCGACCGCGTCGTCATCGGGGCGGATGACGAGCGCGCGGCGCAGGTCATGCGCACGCTGTATGCGCCGCTTACGCGGACCGGTGCGCCGATCCTGGTGATGGACTGCGCGAGCGCCGAGCTGAGCAAGTACGCGGCGAACGCCATGCTCGCCACGCGCGTGTCGTTCATGAACGAAATGGCCAACATCTGCGAGCAGTTCGGCGCGGATGTCGACCAGGTGCGTAGCGTGATCGCGGCGGACAGCCGCATCGGCCCGGCATTCCTGTTTCCCGGGGTGGGCTACGGCGGCAGCTGCTTTCCCAAGGACCTGCGAGCGCTGGCGGGGTTCGCACGCGAAAAGGGTTACGCATGCCGTATCCTCGAAGCTGTCGAAGGCGTGAACGAGGCGCAGAAGTCGCGCCTGGTAGAGAAGATGACGGCGCACCTCACGTCGCTGGAGGGGAAGACGGTCGCGCTGTGGGGCCTGGCGTTCAAGCCGCGCACCGACGACATGCGCGAGGCGCCGTCGATTGCCGTCGCCAACGGTGTTCTGGCGGGCGGGGGGCGCGTGGTCGCCTATGACCCGCGGGCCATGGAAACCGCGCGCAAGGTGATGGACGCGCGGGTCGAGTACGCGCCGAACGCCTACGAGGCGCTGCGCGGAGCCGACGCCCTCGCGATCGCGACCGAGTGGCACGAATTCCGGGAGCCTGACTTCGATCGCATGCGCTCGCTGATGCGCTCACCCGTTATCTTCGACGGCCGCAATCTCTTTGCGCTGGACCAGATGCGCGCCGAGGGCTTCACCTACGTCTCGATAGGGAGGTAATGGGCGCCGTACTGCTTGCCGGCGGCGCTGGGTACATAGGCAGTCACGCCGCACGGGCGCTGCGCGCGGCCGGCCGCGACGTGGTCGTCCTCGATAGCCTGGAGGCCGGGCATCGCGGGGCGGTGCGCGGCGTCCCGCTGGTGGTGGCGGACATTGCCGACAAACCGGTTGTCCGCGACACGATGCGGCGCTATCGGGTAACGTCGGTGATGCACTTCGCGGCGCTGCTGTCGGCTGGCGAGTCGGTCCGCTCGCCTGCCCGCTACTACGCCGGCAACGTCGCGAAGACACTAGCGCTGCTCGACGCCATGGTCGCGGAAGGCGTGGAGCGGCTCGTATTCTCGTCGACCGCCGCGGTCTACGGCGAGCCGCGCGAAACGCCGATCACCGAGGATCATTCCACCCGTCCCATCAATCCCTACGGCGAGACCAAGCTGGCCGTCGAGAACCTGCTGCCGCACTACGAGCGCGCATACGGCCTGCGCGCCGTGCGCCTGCGCTACTTCAACGCGGCCGGTGCCGATCCCGACGGCGACATCGGCGAGGACCACCGTCCCGAGGAGCATCTCATTCCCTGCGCGCTGGCGGCGGCGGGCGGCGGTCCGCCGCTCACCGTATTCGGGGACGATTACCCCACGCCGGACGGCACGTGCCTGCGCGACTACGTCCACGTCTCGGACCTGGCGGCGGCGCACATGCTGGCGCTGGCGGCGCTGGAGTCCGGCGCCGCGCTGCGCGTCTGCAACCTCGGCGGCGGTCGCGGCTACTCCGTGCGCGAGGTGGTGGCGGCGGTGGAGCGCGTAACGGGCGCGCCGGTACCATGCGCGGCGGCCGCCCGGCGCGGCGGCGATCCGGCGGTGCTGCTGGCCTCCGGCGCGCGGGCGCGGGCCGAGCTGGGCTGGGAGCCGGCCTACGTGGAGCTGGATGCGATCGTCGAGACGGCGTGGCGCTGGCACCGCTCGCATCCGCGCGGGTACGAATCGTGAATCTCCTCCTGCGGCTTGCACGGTACGGCAATCCGTACCGCCTCTGGTTCGCCGGCGCCGTGATCGCCATGCTGGTCTACGCGGCGGCCCACACGGGACGCGCGTATCTGTTCAAGCCAATCTTCGACGACGTCCTGCCTGGACGGACGGGGCTTGCCTGGGTAGTCACGGCGGTCATCGGCCTCAGCGTTTTCAAGGGTCTGGCGGAGTACTTCTCGGTCTACCTGATGACCGGCGTCGGCGAGCGGCTGGTCCGCGACCTGCGGAGTCAGCTGTTCGGCCATATCCTGTCCCAGTCGGCGGGCTTTTTCGCGCGCCGCACCACCGGCGCGCTGATGTCGCGCATCACGAACGACATCAACCGGATCCAGCACGCCGTCGCACAGACGGTGGGCGATCTGCTGCGCGAGTCGGCCACGCTGATCGGCCTGGCGGGGTTGCTGCTGTACCACGACACCGGGCTGGCGCTGGTCTGCCTCACCGGCGCACCGGTGGTCGTCTATCCGCTCGTGCGGTTGGGCCAGCGCGTGCGGCGCACGACGCGCCGCGGGCAGCAGGAGCTTGAACACCTGTCGCACATCTCCGCCGAGGCATTCGCCGGTCACCGGATCGTCAAGGCGTTCGCGGGCGAGCACTACGAGCAGCGGCGGTTCGACCAGGCGTCCGAGCGGCTGTACCGGATGAACATGAAGGTCACCAGCTCGGTCTCGGCGCTGCCACCGCTGATGGAGTGGCTGGGCGCGTTCGCGATAGTCGGCGTGTTGTGGTACGGCAGCCGGGAGATCGCCAGCGGCGCGCTGACGGAGGGCGAATTCACGCTGTTCGTGGGCGCTATGCTGCTGATGTACGCGCCGATCAAGCGGCTCAGCCGCGTGAACGCCAACATCCAGCAGGCCCTTGCGGCGTCCGAGCGGGTTTTCGAGCTGCTCGATACGCGCAGCGAGGCGGCCGACAAGCCGGGAGCGCGGAAGCTGCCGCCGCTGGAGCGGTCCATCGCATTCCGGGATGTCAGCTTCGCCTACGGCGACGCGCCGGACGGCAACGTGCTCGATCGGGTGTCGTTCGAGGTGGAGGCCGGGCAGGTCGTGGCCGTCGTGGGATTGAGCGGCGCCGGCAAGACGACGCTCGTGAATCTCGTGCCGCGATTCTATGAGGTCAGCGGCGGCTCCATCGCCATCGACGACGTCGACATTCGCGACGTGACGCTGGCATCATTGCGAGCCCAGATCGGCATCGTCACCCAGGACACCGTGCTGTTCGACGACACCATCGGCAACAACATCGCCTACGCGTCGCCGGCCGCCTCGCGTGAGGCGATCGAAGCCGCGGCCCGCGCGGCGCACGCGCACGAATTCATCGAAACGCTGCCCGCTGGCTATGACACGTTGATTGGCGACCGCGGGCAGCGGTTGTCCGGCGGGCAGCGGCAGCGGGTAGCGATAGCCCGAGCGCTGCTCCGGAATTCGCCCATCCTGATCCTGGATGAGGCTACCTCGTCGCTCGACGCCGAGTCGGAGCTGCTCGTCCAGGATGCCCTGGCCAAGCTCATGCTGAACCGCACCGCGTTCGTGATTGCGCACCGCTTGTCCACCGTGCGGCGCGCCGACCGCATCGTCGTGCTCGACCACGGCCTGGTGCGGGAGATCGGGCGGCACGAGGAGCTGTTGGCGGCGCCCGACAGCCTGTATGCCAAACTCTATGCGCTGCAGTTGTTCGACCGTAGCGGCGAGGACGGCGGCGCGGCGGCGCCTGACGGCGTTGCGGCGCCGACTCCCGGCGCCGATCGGGTAGCGCCATGATCAAGTCGATGACCGGTTTCGCCTCGGTGACGCACGAGGACGAGCTAGTTAGCCTCACGGTTACGGCACGGAGCGTGAACCACCGCTACCTGGACATTCAGCTGCGCGTGCCGCCGATGCTCGGCGATCTCGATCAGGACCTGCGCGCACTCGTGCAGCGGAGGCTGGCGCGTGGCCGGGTGGAGCTGGCGCTCACGGTGCGACTCAGGACGGAATCGTCCGTCGAGGTGGATCTGAACGAGCCGCTGGTCGCGGCGCTCGCGGCCGCTGCCGACGGCGCGCGCAGTCGCGGCTGGGTCGCGGCCGGGTTGACGGCCGGCGACGTGCTGCGCTTTCCGCAGGCGGTGACCGTCCGTGAGCTGCCGGTGGGGGAGGAGACCTGGCAGGCGGTGCGCGAGCGCGTCAACGAGGCGGTCGGCCGTACGCTCGACGA
>JAGWAI010000096.1:1479-7271 GCA_021296485.1 Acidobacteriota bacterium | reverse complement strand
GTCGGCCGCGTCGTGACGGAAGCGGAAGCCGGCGCCGAAGCGCTTCGCGAGCAGTTGCGCTCCAGGATCGACGAGTTGGGCGGCGCCGTTCAGACGGATCCGGCGGCGGTTGCCCTGGAAGTCGTGAAGTGGGTGTCCCGCTCCGACATCCATGAAGAGGTGTCGCGCCTGAGCGGACACCTCGAGCACATGGACGGACTGCTGTCCGGCACGGAGCCGTGCGGGCGCAAGCTCGACTTCCTGGTGCAGGAGATGAACCGGGAGATCAATACGGTCGGGTCCAAGGCGGAAGGCCGCGATGTCGGCACGCTCGTGGTGGCCATGAAGGCGGAGCTCGAGAAGATCCGCGAGCAGATTCAGAACGTGGAGTAGCGGGTGCGGCGGGGTCTGCTGTTCATCGTGTCCGCGCCGTCGGGTACCGGCAAGACGACGCTCGTTGAGCGTCTGGTGCGGGAAATGCCCGGGCTGATGCGCTCCCGCTCGTACACGTCGCGGCCGCCGCGTCCGGGTGAGCAGGACGGCGTCGACTATAATTTCATCGACGCGGAGCGCTTCGCGTCGATGGACGCGGCGGGCGGTTTTCTCGAGTGCGCGGAGGTGTTCGGGCAGCGCTACGGCACGGGCGCGGCCGACACCGAGCAGTTGCTGCAGGCGGGGCGCGACGTCGTTCTCGTCATCGACGTGCAGGGGGCGCAGCGGGTCAGCGAGCGCGGGGTGGAGGCGGTTTCCATCTTCGTGCTGCCGCCCTCCTACCGCGAGCTCGAGCAGCGCCTCGACCGACGGGGCTCCGCGGACCCCGCGGAAGTGCGGCGCCGGCTGGCGGCCGCCCGGCGGGAAGTGGCGGATTCGAGCCGCTACGACTACCTGATCGTGAACGACGACATCGACCGCTGCGTCGCGCGGCTCCGGTGCATCGTTGTCGCCGAGCGTTCCAGGACCGCGGTAGCCGACGACACGGTAGCCGGCATTGTCGCCGCATTCGGCGCGCGGAATGGTTGATCCATGGCATTGGTCGCACTGGGCGTCACGGGCGGCATCGGCGCGTACAAGTCGGTCGACATAGCGCGCCGCCTGCAGCAGGACGGCCACGACGTGACGGCGGTTATGACGCCGGCGGCCTGCCGCTTCGTGGGTCCGCTCACCTTCGAGGCGATCACGCGGCGCCCGGTCGTCACCGAAACGCGGACATCGAGCACATCTCGCTGGCGTCGCGAATTGCGCTGCTGATCGTCGCGCCCGCCACGGCCAACGTGCTCGGCAAGCTGGCCAACGGCATTGCCGACGACTTCCTGACGTCCATGTACCTCGCCACCCGCGCGCCGGTTCTCGTCGCGCCCGCGATGAACAGCAACATGCTGGCGCACCCGTCCGTACAGCGGAACCTGGCGCGGCTGGCCGAGCAGGGCGTGTACTTCGTTGAGCCGGGAGAGGGGTATCTGGCGTGCGGATGGACGGGCAAGGGCCGGCTGGCCGAGCCGGCGGAGATAGTCGCCGCCAGCCGCCGGTTGCTGCAGCCCGACGGGCGGCTGGCGGGCCGCTCGGTGCTGGTGACCGCCGGTCCTACCTGTGAAGACCTGGACACCGTCCGTTATCTGAGCAACCGTTCGACCGGTCGCATGGGGTTCGCGGTGGCGGCCGAAGCGCTCGCCCGGGGTGCGCGCGTGCGGCTGGTGGTGGGACCGACGCCGGTGGAGCCGCCCGCCGGGGCGGAGGTTACACGCGTCCGCAGTGCGCGCGAAATGCACGACGCGGTCATGGCCTGCGCCGGCGACGTGGACGCGGTCGTCATGGCCGCTGCGGTGGCCGATTACGCACCGGCCGCGGGCGCGCAGGCGGGCAAGATCCGGAAGAGCCCCGGCGCCCTGACGATCAGATTCGAGCGCACCCCGGACATCCTGGCCGAGCTGGGCCGGCGCCGCGCCGCCGGCGAGCTGCCGGTGCTGATTGGTTTCGCGGCCGAGACGGCGGACCTGGTTTCTCGTGCGCGGGAGAAGCTGCGGGCGAAGCAGGTTGACCTCGTGGTGGCCAACGACGTCACGCAGCCGGACCGCGGGTTTGCGGTGGACACCAACGCGGCGACCCTGGTCGCGGCGGACGGTGAAGAAGACGTGCCGCTGGGAACGAAGCGGGCGCTGGCGGCGGTCATCCTCGACCGCATCGAGTCGCTGATCCATGCGCCGGTCACCACCTGAACGGCGCCCGTCCGGGCCGTCCGACCCGCTCGCAGCGCATATCGAGTACTTCCAGGAGCTCGGCGTCGCCGGCGTGAGTCGGGATCGCGCGTGGCGGCTGCGGCCCGCCGACGGGGAGCGTCCTGCCGAGCCCACGTCCGACGCGTTGCCCGACGCGGCTCCCGAGACGGCCCTGCCGGTAGCCGCGGGAGGCGCCGTCGAGTTGTCGATGTTCGACCAGGTGGCCGCGCCGACCGCGGCTACCGGCGCCGAGCGCTTGCGGCAGATCCGCGAGGAGCTCGGCGACTGCACGCGCTGCAAGCTGCACGGTGGACGGCGGACGCTCGTCTTCGGGGTCGGGAATCCGGATGCCGAGCTGATGTTCGTCGGCGAGGCGCCGGGGCGCGACGAGGATCTGCAGGGCGTACCGTTCGTGGGGCGGGCGGGCCAGCTGCTCACCAGAATCATCGAGGCGATCGATCTCCGGCGGGACGACGTGTACATCGCCAACGTCATCAAGTGCCGCCCGCCCGACAACCGTAATCCCGCGCCGGACGAGGTGCGCACCTGCGAGCCGTTCCTGTTCGCCCAGATCGACGCGATCCGGCCGCGCGTCATCGTGGCGCTCGGCTCGTTCGCCGCGCGGGCGTTGCTGCGGACCGAGGACGCCATCTCGAAGCTGCGCGGCCGCGTCTACGATCTCCGCGGCGCCCGCCTGATCCCGACCTTTCACCCGGCGTTCCTGCTGCGCAGTCCCGATCGCAAGCGCGACGTGTGGGAGGACATGAAGAAGGTCCGGAGCATCCTGCGGGACGGCTGATGCCCCGGCTCGTTCCGGTCGCGGTTCCGGTTCCCTTCCTTTCCGCACTGACCTATCGCGTGCCCGACGGCATGCCGGTGCCGGCGCCGGGCGTGCGCGTGCGCGTGCCGCTCGGCAGCCGGCAGGTCACCG
The DNA here is from genome assembly GCA_021296485.1 of Acidobacteriota bacterium. GTDB lineage: Bacteria > Acidobacteriota > Vicinamibacteria > Vicinamibacterales > UBA8438 > JAAXGX01. The sequence continues at coordinate 4,148 of JAGWAI010000096.1, read as the reverse complement.
GTTGCGTGCTGCCCGGCACGGCGCCGGACAACAGCGCCGGCGGAGCCGAGCTCCGCGAGCTGGTCGAGTGTCTGGACTTCGACCCGTTCCTGCCGCCGGCGGTGCTCGATCTCACCGCGTGGGTAGCCGAGTACTACGCCTGCGGTCCGGGCGACGCGGTGGCGGCGGCCATGCCGCCCTTCGCCTGGAGCCGCGGGTCGGCCGCCGGCGTGCCGGCCGCCTCCGCCTTCAAGACCGTCCGCACGGTCCGCCTCAGCCAGGCGGGAGGTCGAATCGCCCTCAATGGTCCACCCGCGTCGCTCGGCCCGCGCCAGCGCGGCGCGCTGGCGCTGCTGGCGGCGTCTCCGGCCGGACTCACCACGACCGAGCTGGCCGGCTACGGCATTGCGGCCGACTGTGTGCGCCGGCTGGCCTCCCGCGGCCTCGTGGAGATGGAACGGCGGCGCGTCGAGCGTGATCCGTTTGCCGCTGCGGACCCGGCGCACGACGCCGCCGGCGCCGGTCCGTTCGAGTTGACCGCCGAGCAGCAGGCGGCGCTGCGCAGCCTGACCGCGTGGACGGCGGAGAAACGCTTCCGCGTCGCGCTGCTGCACGGCGTGACGGGAAGCGGGAAGACCGCCGTCTACCTGCAATTGGCGGGACATGTGCGGCGGCAGGGGCGCGCCGTGCTGGTGCTGGTGCCCGAGATCGCCCTGACGCCGGCCGTGGTGGGCGCGTTCCGCGCCGCCTGCGGCGCGCGCGTGGCGGTCCAGCACAGCGGGCTCTCCGACGGCGAGCGGCACGACCAGTGGCACCGTATCCGCAGGGGCGACGTGGACGTGGTTGTCGGCACGCGCTCGGCCGTATTTTCGCCGCTGGAGAATCTGGGCCTGATCATCGTCGACGAAGAGCACGACGCGTCCTACAAGCAGGAGGAGAGTCCGCGCTACCACGGCCGCGACGTCGCGGTGATGCGCGGCAAGCAGGCGGCGGCGCTGGTAGTGCTGGGCTCGGCCACGCCGTCGCTGGAGAGCTACCACAACGCGTCGCAGGGACGCTACGAGCGGGTCGTGCTGAGCCAGCGGGTCCTCGACCGGCCGTTGGCGTCGGTTTCCGTCGTCGACATGCGGGAAGAGGTGGCCGAGCACGGGCCCGACGCGGTGCTGAGCACGGCGCTGCAGGACGCGCTGTCCGCGCGTCTCTCACGCGGCGAGCAGGCGCTCGTGCTGTTGAATCGGCGCGGCTACGCCGCCGCCGTTCTCTGCCGCCAGTGCGGGCGCACGGTGGACTGTCCCAATTGCAGCGTGTCGTTGACGTTGCACCGGCAGGTCGAGCGCGTGCGTTGCCACTATTGCGGCTACGCCGCCCGCCGCCCGGCTGTCTGTCCGCACTGCGCCGGGCCGTTCCTGGAACGCGTCGGTTTCGGGACTGAGCGGATAGAGCGGGAAATCGCCGGTCTCTTCGCGCCGGCGAAAGTGGCGCGGCTCGACCGCGACACGGCCCGCCGGCGCGGCGCGGTGCAGCGCCTGCTGCGCCGCTTCGCCCGCCGCGAGATCGACGTCCTGGTCGGTACCCAGATGGTGGCCAAGGGGCACGACTTCCCGGCGGTGACGCTCGTCGGCGTCATTTCGGCGGACGTGGGTCTCGGGCTGGCCGACTTCCGGGCGGCCGAGCGGACATTCCAACTGCTGACCCAGGTGGCGGGCCGCGCCGGCCGCGGAGACCTGCCGGGCGAAGCGATCGTACAGACGTTCCACCCCGGCCACTACAGCATCGAGCACGCCTGCCGGCAGGCCTACGAGCCGTTCTTCGAGGCGGAGATGCGCTTTCGCCGCGGCATGCGCTATCCGCCGCTGCTGGCCATGGTCAACGTCGTTGTGCGGGCGGATACGTTCGCGCGTGCGATGGAGGAGGCGGCCGGGCTGGCCGCGGACATGCGCGGAGCGCGGGGCGGATACGAGGTGCTCGGGCCGGCGCCGGCGCCGATCACCCGCCTGAAGGGCGAGCACCGCGCCCAGATCTTCCTGAAGGGGACCCGCCGCCGCCCGCTCCGCGCGGCCGTCCAGGCCGCGCTCGAGCGCCGTCCGGCGCTGCGCCGGCGGGTCACCGTCGACGTCGATCCACTGACCGTGCGCTGAGCAGGTTGCGGGCCGCGGATCGCGGAATGATCCGGCTCACTGCCCCGGCAGCAGGCAGCGTTCCCAGCCGGCGTTCGGATCGATGCCGTACGGCACCTGGCCCAGCATGATGTGCGCCCGCGCCGTGCCGGGGCACATGAGCCAAGCGCGGTCGGCGGTCGGCCGGGTCGGCAGACCCGTGGCCTCCGCCGTGGCGTAAGGGACGAGAGTTACCGCCAGATGGGCCGCTTCGGCGCGGCTTGGTCCCGACTGGATGAATATCAGGGTGCCTGGGGTAGCCGTCGTCAGCGTGCCGGCCTCAATGGCGGCGTTCACCGCATCCCACGCCTCCGGAATGGACGCGCCGCGCTCCAGGTGGCCCGTGTAGGCCGCGATTACGTTGCCGGTGCCGCCGTTGATGCACGTCACGCTGAATCCGGGCTCGGGGCCATCCGGCGTGCAGGTGAGCGCGGTACGGCCCGCGCGGATGACACGCTGCCGGCCGTCAGGCCCGGTCACGACGACCTCCGCGTCATGCTTGAGCTGCGGCGGCAGCGGCAGCGTGGCTTCCGC
>JAGWAI010000096.1:839-1384 GCA_021296485.1 Acidobacteriota bacterium | reverse complement strand
GACCACCAGTACGGCGGCGAGCCGATCATGATGTGCGCCTGGTGCGTACCGGGGAACATCAACCAGGCCTGGTCTTCGCTCGGTTCGGTCGGCAGCCCGGTCGATTCGGCGGTGGCGTCCGGTGTGCGAATCACGATGAGCAGGTCCGAGTTTGCCTTGTCCGGTCCAGACAGCGCGAAGAACATGGCGCCCGACGGGATGGGCGTCAACTTCCCGGACTCCACGCCCGCGCTTACCGCCGCGAGAATTTCATCTTCCGGGAGCCCCTGCTGCCGCAGCCGGCCGTACTCCGCCATGGCGGTGCTGTGGCGCATCCGCTCGTCGGTGCAGCTGACGTAGAAACCCGCGGGCTCGTCGCCGTCCGAGTGGCAGGTGAACGGGTTCGTGCCCTGCCGCAGCACCCGGCGCTGCCCGTCTTCATCGATGACGACGGTGGCGCCGCCACGCAGTTGCTCCGGCAGCGGCAGCGTGGCTTGCGCGATCAGGTCGGCATCCGACTGCGCGGACGCCACGGCGGATCCGAGTGACAGGGCGGCAATGAGCAG
>JAGWAI010000096.1:434-754 GCA_021296485.1 Acidobacteriota bacterium | reverse complement strand
GGAGCGGGGGTGAAGCAGACCACGAAGATCACCGCGGTGACGACAGCCACGAGGCGCCGCGCCGGGTCGAGCGGCACGTGCTCGTCGGCGGTGCGCGGGTGGCGCGGGCCCAGAAATACGAGCATGGCAATCATCAGCATGGCCCAGATGATCCAGCTCGCCGACAGGAACACGAGGGCGACAACTATAACGGTCGCGCCCACGCTGACGGCCGCCGAACGGCGGCCGAGCACCGCGTACGCGATGTGTCCGCCGTCCAGTTGTCCAATCGGGAACAGGTTGAGCGCCGTCAGCAACAGACCCAGCCAGGCCGCCAGTCC
>JAGWAI010000096.1:0-343 GCA_021296485.1 Acidobacteriota bacterium | reverse complement strand
GCAGGGCCACCACGCGGGAGAGCTGCAGACCCAGGAACAGCGCCGGCACGGCGACGACGAAGCCTGCAATGGGACCGGCGGCGCCGACATCGAACAGCACCGGCTTGCTCTGGATCGGCTGCCGGATGCGGATCAGCGCTCCTACGGTGCCGGTAAGCGGCAGCGGCGCCGGAAGAAAGTAGGGCAGCGTCGCGTCGACGCCGTAGTAGCGACAGGCGAAGTAATGACCGAACTCGTGGGCGGCCAGAATGCCCAGCAGGGTCAGGCTGAACCAGGCGCCCTGCAGGAACGAGACCGCGGGAAACTCGGCGCTGAAATCGGCGTTGAAACCGGCGTAGTGATA
>JAGWAI010000095.1:9678-13485 GCA_021296485.1 Acidobacteriota bacterium | reverse complement strand
AGCACGCCGAGCCCGAGGCCGTACGCCCAGCTCGGCAGGCCGAGGCCGAGGTACTCGGAGAACACGTAGAACAGCACCGCCGCGGCGGCCGCCAGGCGGCCGGCCTGGCCGAGCGCGGCCTGGATTACGGTGGTGATCAGCACGTACCACACCGGCCACTTGCCGGGCGCCGTGGTGTACGCGTCGAGCATGCTGCGGCCCGTGGCGTTGGTGAAGCGGAACGCCATCTCGAAGCCGTAGTACTTGAAGATGTACGCGACGGGGATGCACCAGAGCAGCGCATACCCGAAGCGCCCGCCGGCGGCCGGCGCCGTCACCAGGTGGCTGGTGCCGATGCCGGTCATCATCAGGATGAGGCCGGGGCCGAAGTGGCGCAGCAGGCCGCGGGGGCCGGTGTCGGGCAACTGCAGCCGGTCGAAGCTGTCCGCCGGTTCGCGGTCGGACGCGGTGGAGCTGTCCCCCGTCATCGCGCGCCGCCCCGCGGCCGCGTGGACGGCGGCGCCTGGAAGAGCGCGGTGCCGACGAAGAAGGGCCCCATCTTCGCGATGAACTCGGACGTCTGGCGCGTGGACCGCATCTCCTTCACGAGCTTCGACAGCGCGTGCAACTCGGCGCCGATCAGGCCGATGACGAAGTCGTTGTCGTCGCGGTCGATGCCGTGGCATTCGAGCCGCACGTCGGCCGCGAAGCCGGCCTCGCCGTAGCGCCGGCCGAGCATGCCGTGCTCCATCATGATGCGGCCCTGCTCCGCCCGCGGCAGGCGGTTGTAGGCGCCGACCCGGCGCAGCGGGTACCAGACGGCCCACGGCGTGGCCGGGTTCAGCACGTTGCGGCGGGTGCGGTACAGCAGGAAGTCCTCGAGATCCGCCTCGCGTCCCTGCGCGTACGTACGGCCCAGCATGGTGAACGCCGGCAGCGGCGTCAGCGCGCTGAACGGCGGACTCGTGAGCAGCGCCCGCGCGGGCCCGGCGAACGCGGCCGGATCCTCGTCCAGCAGCACGATGCCGATGCCGCGCGGGTCGTTCACGTTCGCGTACACCGCCGACTCCAGGCCGCTCCGCCGCACCGCCTCCACGACGGGTCCGGAATCGAGACAGTCGGTGAACGCCTGGAGCTGCACGTACAGCCGCCGATCGAGCGCCTGGGGCTGGCCGCGCACGGGTGCGCCATGCTCGAGAAGGTCGGGAACGGCGGGGCCATTGTGTCAACGTTCGCTCGTGGAAACACGGGCGTAACCGTGCCGATCTTATACTGGCGCGGCTCGCGACGGTACCTCGGCGGCGGGGCCGGAACCGGCGGGCAACTTGATGGCGCACACGAATTCGAATCTGCCGGCGCGCAGCCTTGCGGAAGCCCTGGCGACCGGCATCCTCTGCTTCGTCGGCGCGGGCAGCGTAGTGGCCGACGCGGCGTTCGGCAACGTGGTGGCGCTGGCCAACGGGCTCGTGCTGGCGGCGCTCGTCTCGGCCACGCTGAACGTGTCGGGTGCGCACATCAACCCGGCCGTGACGCTCGTGATGCTAGTCACCCGCCGCATCGGTCTGCGAGCCGCCGCGGCCTACATCGCGGCGCAGTTGGCTGGAGCCGCGGCCGGCGGCGGCGCGCTGCTGGTGCTGTTCCAGGGGGTGCCCGGCGGCGGCGACGCGATTGCCGTAACCGCGCTTGGCGCCACGCTGCCCGGCGCGGGCGTTTCCGCGGGTACCGCCCTGCTGGCCGAAGCGGCGATCACGTTCATCCTCGTCTTCGTCATCTTCGGCACGGCGGTCGACAGCCGCGCGCCGGCCGTCGGCGGTTTCGGCATCGGCGTTGCCGTGGCCGCGAACATCTTGCTGTGCGGCCCGATCTCCGGGGCATCGATGAACCCGGCGCGCTCGTTCGGCCCGGCGCTTGCGGGCGGGGTGTGGACCGCGCACTGGGTGTACTGGGCCGGGCCGCTGATCGGTGCTCTGCTCGCGGGCCTCCTCTATCACCACGTAATCCTGGGCGCGCAGGACGCAAGATCCAGCTCGGCGGCGGCTTCCGCCAGGGCGCCAGCAGGTAGGTGAGCACCGCCAGCAGCGCCTCGTCGTACTGGAGATCGCACCACGCTCCCTGCATACTACAAAGGACTTGGACAGGCCGCATCTGATCGGCATCGCCGGGCATTCCGGCGCCGGCAAGACCACGCTGGCGCGGCTGCTGGCGGCGCGGCTGGCCGGCACGCCCGACGCCGTGCTTCCAGTCGACGCGTACTACCGCGACCGGAGCGACGTGCCGCGCACGGAGTGGGCGGATCTGGACCTGGAGTCGCCGGCGGCGATCGAGCTGCCGCTGCTGTTGGACCACCTGCGCCAGCTCGCGGCGGGCCATGGCGTCGAGCGGCCCGTGTACGACTACAGCACGCACGCGCGGCGCCCGGAGACCGTGCTGCTCGCGCCGGCGGGAACGGTAATCGTCGAAGGCCGGCTGGCGCTGTATTGGGATGCAGTACGGTCCCTGCTCGACACGGGCGTGTACGTAGCCTGCGACGTGGACATCTGTCTGCGCCGGCGTCTGGCGCGCGATGCCCGCGAGCGCTGCCGGACCGCCGCGGAGGTGCGGGAGCGCTGGCGCAGCAGTGTCCAGCCGCTGTACCGGCGCTACGTGGAGCCGACGCGGCGCCACGCCGATCTGGTTGTCGACGGCGAGCGGCCCGCGGAAGAGCTGGCTGCCAGTATCAGCGCCACGCTCTCGAGCAGGCGAGTGGCCGCCTCCGCCGGGACGAGTTGATCCGGCGCCAGGAACTCGAGGACGGCAACCACCTCCGGGCCCGACCTGACCGGGACGGCGCAGGCGCCGCGGATGCCGGGCAGCGCCGGACGGCCGCCGCCCTGGAAAGCCGGATCCCCCTCGACGTTCGCGACCCACATGACGCGGCCCGCGCGCGCGGCGCGCGCGGCCAGGCTGTCGCCGTCCGCCGCGGGCTCGTCCGCCAGGAGCGGCCGTAGCGGCTCGTACTTTTCGCCGCGCACCACGAGCGACGCCGGCAGCGGCAAGCAGCGCGGCGGATCACCGTCCGCCACGCGCCATGCGCGGCCGACCGGCCAGCGCGCCCAACCGCAGACGAGGGCCACGACCCGCGCGACAGCCGCGTCGAACGGCTCGCCGGCTGCCGCCGCGGCAAGCACGCCGCGCAGCAACTCCAGGTCGGCGTTCAGCCGGTCCAGTTGCCGGTTGCGGTCGGACAGCTCGCCACGGGTCTCCTCCGCGTCCGTGACGTCCGTGTACAGCAGCAGGTTATCGCCGCCGTCCACCGGCGCCGACCGCAGCTCCAGCCAGCGGCCGGCAGCGGTTCGCACCGTCGTGCGTGCTCCCTCCATGACGCCCGCCAGGCGCGCCTGCACCCACGCCTCGGTCTCGTCGTCGGGCACCTGCACCAGACCGCGCGTGACGGTGAAGCGGAGCAGGTCCTCCAGCTCCAGTCCCGGCTTGAGCGGCACGCCCGGGTACAGCTCGCGAAAGCGGGCGTTGCAGGCCGTCAGTCGGCCGGCGGCGCTCCATACCGAGATTCCGGTTCCGGCGGCGGCGAGCACCGCCGCCAGACGCGCCTCGACGCGCGCGGCGCGGGCGCGCGACTGCTGCAGCCGGCGGGCCAGCAACGCCAGCAGCAGCGCCAGCGCGGCCAGCAGCGGGAGAATCCACGTTGCGGACACGTCGGAGCAATGTTAGCCCGCATTTCTCACCAGCGTTCGTCGCGAGGGCGCCGAGGCGCCGGGGTGACGGGGCGCACGGACTGAACGACGCTGCAGGCGTAGTCGTAACTACGTCGAAGCGGCGTGAGGGAGTACG
>JAGWAI010000095.1:9244-9561 GCA_021296485.1 Acidobacteriota bacterium | reverse complement strand
GTGCCGCATTCCTGATCGCGCTGCTGGCGGCGCCCAACGCCTACGCCGGCGGCGGGCAGGCGCCGGCCGGCGACATTCCGGCCGACGCGGAATTCATCAACGACCTGCCGGTCTCACTCGACCGCATCCGTGAGTTGCTGAATCAATTGCCGGCGCTGGAAGACCGGGACGGCGTGCTGCGGCTGAACATCCAGGTGCGCGTGTTCGCGCCGGCGCCGGAGATACGGCTGTACCAGGGGATCGACCTCGAGCATTCCCCGCCCCGCTACGGCTCCCCGGCGCACGCCGAGATGGCCGCACTGACGACCCCGAGCCGG
>JAGWAI010000095.1:4555-9187 GCA_021296485.1 Acidobacteriota bacterium | reverse complement strand
GCGGCGGCCCGCCGAAGGCAGCACAGCTACCGCTCCCCTGCCCGTTGCAGAAAATGGCATAATTTCAGGTCGGTTCATTCGTACTGCGAGGTGACAGGTGGCGACAATCATGAGCGACTTTGACGTGAGGGACGCAAGTGGCATCGCGAACCTGCTGGGGGCGGATGCAGAGCTGCTGGAACACCGCTGCGAGACGATCCCGGCGTCGAGCCTGCATCTGCCCGGGCCGGACTTCATCGATCGCTGCGCAGCGCCGTCCGACCGGCCGGCGCGGGTGCTGACCAGCCTGCAGGCGCTGTTCGGCCACGGCCGGCTCGCCGGGACCGGGTACGTCTCCATCCTGCCGGTCGATCAGGGGATCGAACACTCCGCCGGCGCGTCGTTCGCACCCAACCCGGACTATTTCGATCCGGAGAATATCGTGAAGCTCGCCATCGAGGGTGGTTGCAACGCGGTCGCGTCGACGCTCGGCGTGCTCGGCGCCTGCGCGCGCCGTTACGCGTACAAGATTCCGTTCATCCTGAAGTTCAATCACAACGAGTTCCTGTCGTACCCCAACTCGTACGATCAAATCCGCTTCGCCAACATGGAGCAGGCGTTCGACATGGGCGCGATGGGCGTGGGCGCGACGATCTACTTCGGATCGGAGAATTCGGATCGGCAGATCCAGGAAGTGGCCGAGCTGTTCCACCAGGCTCACGACCTGGGCATGTTCACCGTGCTCTGGTGCTACCTCCGGAACCCGGCGTTCAAGGTGGATGGGACGGACTATCATGCCGCGGCCGATCTGACCGGGCAGGCGAACCATCTGGGCGTCACGATCGCCGCCGACATCATCAAGCAGAAGCTGCCGGAAACGAACGGCGGGTACTCCGCGCTGAAGTTCGGCAAGACGCACCCGAAGGTGTACAGCGAGCTGACAAGCGACCACCCTGTCGACCTGACCCGCTACCAGGTGGCCAACTGCTACATGGGGCGCGCCTGCCTGATCAACTCGGGCGGCGCGTCGGCAGGCGACAGTGACCTGAAGGAAGCAGTGAAGACGGCCGTGATCAACAAGCGGGCGGGAGGCACTGGCCTCATTTCAGGCCGCAAGGCGTTTCAGCGGCCGATGGCGGAAGGGGTCGCGCTGCTGAACGCGATCCAGGACGTCTATCTCGCGCCGGAGGTCACGATCGCCTGATTCCCCACCTGCCGCTTCTACTTATCCGGCATCGTCCACAACCGCAGCGGCACCGACACCAGGATGTACTTCTTCCGCAACGCCACGACGTGCGCGGAATACGCCGGCTTCGGAATCTCGCCGCGCACGTGGCGGGCGCGCAGCCGCCGCAACTCGTAGCGGTACAGGTCGCTCACGTATTCGTGCACGAGCTCCGGCCGCGAATGCGGCGCCGGCCGCACCCCGTGCGTAGCCAGTTCGTCGAGGATCTGCGGGCGATAGCGAAAGGTCACGCACAAGCGGAGCCGGGCTGCGGCTCACCGATTCAATCGTGGATTGTACCCCGCATATCTCACCAGCCTGCTGCTGCGTCGTCAGATGGGGCTGCGCCCCAAACCCCTGGCCGGATGCGGTGGGGTAATATGAGGACGCAACCGACCGGCGAGAGGATTCCCCCATGCCCAGCAGCCCGTGGCGCACCCGCGCATCACACCGAGACCGGTCGGGCGCCCGGACGATGCGGCTGGCACTGATCGCGGCAGTCGCCGCAGCGGCGACAGTCGCGGCGGCGTGCGGCCAACCCACGGGGCTGACGCAACGCATCTCCATCGCGACCGGCGGGACCGGCGGCGTCTACTACCCTTACGGCGGCGGGATCGCCAAGGTGGTCAGCGACTACCTGGAAGGGGTCGAAGCGACCGCCGAGGTCACGGCCGGCACCGTCGACAACCTGAAATTCATCGCCAACGGCTCCGCCGACCTCGGCTTCGCCCTGGCCGATTCGCTCGATGACGCCTACAACGGCCGCGGGGCGTTCGACGCCTTCGGCGCGGTCCCGGCGCGGGCGATTGCGGTGTTGTACGACAACCACAACCACCTCGTGACGCTGACCGGCACCGGCGTGCAGTCGGTCGCCGACCTGGCCGGACGCGTCGTCTCGACCGGCGCGCCCGGCAGCGGGACCGAGATCAGCGCGTTCCGCATTCTGGAGGCCGCCGGCGTCGACCCCGAGAGCGACCTCCGCCGCCAGAGCCTGGGCGCCACGCAGTCGGTCGACGCCCTGCGCGACGGCAAGATCGAAGCGTTCTTCTGGAGCGGCGGCATACCGACCGGCGCGGTGCTCGACCTCGCCTCCACCCCCGGCCGCACGATCCGCCTGGTACCGAACGGCGGCACCCTGGATTCGCTGCAGACACGCTACGGCGCGGCCGTCTACCACGGGTCGATCATCCCGCAACGGACCTATCCCGGCATGGACGGCGATGTCTCGACGGTCGCGGTCGCGAACGTGCTCGTGGCGCACGAGTCCATGGACGCGGAGATGGCGCGGGGCATCACCGCCGCGTTGTTCGCGTATCACGAGGAGCTGGCGGCCGTGCACCCGATGGCGGGCGTGCTGTCCCTCGAGAGCGCCGTGATCGGCTCGCCGGTGCCGTTCCACGAAGGTGCGGCGGGCTACTACCGCGAACGCGGCGTCTGGAACGACGCCGGGCCGTAGGGCGACGGCGCCCGGCGCCTGGCCGGTGTCGGTGCGACGCGGGGTTTCACCACGGACTCCTAGATGACCGAGCCCCGTCCGCCGGCGACGACGGATGCGCCGCACAGAACGCTGACCGGTGCGCCGCGCCTGCTCGCGGCTGTCCTCACCGCGGGGTTGTCGCTATACGCCCTGTACTGGGTGATCGGCATCGTCCAGCCGCAGATATACCGGGTCAGCTTCCTGCTGCTCGTGCTGGTCGCCACCTTCCTGCTCTATCCGGCCCGCGCCCGCGCGCGGGGCGCGGTAACGGCGGCGGACTGGCTGCTGGCGGCCGCGGCCGTGGCCGCGCTGGTCTGGCCGATCTTCGACTTCGACCAGTTCGTGTACCGCGCCGCCACCCCGAGCGCCGTCGACCTGCTGCTGGGCGGCGTCACGACGCTGCTCGTGCTGGAGGCGACGCGCCGCACCGTCGGCCCGATCCTGCCGGTGACGGCGGTCTGCTTCGTGCTGTACGGCTACTACGGCCCGCTGTTCGAGCTGATCGGGCTGGAGTTGTTCGCGCACCGCGGCTACGACGCCGCGCGGCTGATCGGCACGCTGTACATGACGCTGGAGGGCATCTTCGGCGTCCCGCTCAACGTGGCGGCCACGTACATCGTGCTGTTCACCATCTTCGGCGCGATCCTCGCCCATTCGGGCGCCGGCCAGTTCTTCATCACCTGGACGATGTCGGCGTTCGGACGCTCCGGCAGCGGCGCCGGGCCGGGCCGCACGGTGACCATTTCCGGCTTCCTGCTCGGCACCGTCTCCGGCAGCGGCGTGGCGACGACGGTCACGCTCGGGGCGGTCGCCTGGCCGCTGCTGCGCCGCGCCGGGTTTTCCGCCGACGTCGGCGGCGGCATCCTGTCGGCCGCCGGCATCGGGGCCATTCTCGCGCCGCCCACCATGGGCGCGGCGGCATTCCTGATCGCCGAGTTCCTGCAGATCAGCTACCTGCAGGTGATCGCCATGGCCATCGTCCCGGCGGTGCTGTACTACCTCTCCATCATCCTGATGATCGAGGCGGATGCGCGGCGGCTGCACACGAAGGCGGTCGCGGTCGACCTGCCCCCGGCGTGGACGCTGCTGCGCCGCTCGGGCTATCAGTTCCTGCCGCTGGTCCTGATTGTCGTGCTGCTGGTGTCGGGCATGACGCCCTTTCGGGCGGTATTCTTCGCCACGCTGTGCGCCATCGGCTTGAGCTTCGTCCGTTCGGAATCCGCGCTCGCGCCGCGGCGGCTGTTCGCCGCGCTCGAGGACGGCGGCCGGAGCGTGCTGTCGGTGGCGGCCACGACCGCCACCGCGGGCATCATCGTCGGGGTGGTGACGCTGACCGGCCTCGGCCTGAAGCTGTCCGGCATTCTCGTCGACCTGGCCGGCGGCAGCGTGTTCCTGACGGTGGCGTACGCCGCCGTCGCGGTCTGGATGCTGGGGCTGGCCGTCCCGGTCACCGCCTCCTACATCATCGCGGCGGTGATGATCGCGCCGGCGCTGACGCTGGTCGGCATCCCCGACTTCGCGGCGCACATGTTCATCTTCTACTACGCGGTGCTGTCCGAAGTGAGCCCGCCGACCGCCCTCTCGCCGTTCGCCGCGGCCGCCATCACCGGCGGCAACCCGTTCCGCACCATGATGCTCACCTGGAAATACACCCTGCCGGCGTTTCTCGTGCCATTCGCCTTCACGCTCAGCCCCGAGGGCGCGGGCGTGTTGCTGCAGGCGCCGCTCGGCGACATCGCGCGCACCGCCGGCACCGCCGCGGTAGGCGTCAGCGCGCTGGCGATGGGCCTGGGCGGCTGGCTGACGAAGCCGGCGTCGATGATCGAGCGGGCGGCCGCCGTCGCGGGCGGGCTGCTGCTCTTCTACGCCACCACGACGACGGACGCGATCGGGCTTTTGCTGCTGGCCGCCGCCGTCGCGTTGCACCTGATCCGCAGGCCGTAGCTAACCC
>JAGWAI010000095.1:0-4523 GCA_021296485.1 Acidobacteriota bacterium | reverse complement strand
CCCCAGGCGGCGCCGGCGGTCGTCCTGGTAGGCGGCGTAGACGCCGGGGAACCATTCGACGCGGCTATCGCCCTCGAAGGCGAGGATGTGGGTGGCTACGCGGTCGAGGAGCCGCCGGTCGCCAGTCGCCACCACCGCGCTGCCGGCGAACGCCAGCAGCGCATCCTCCAGCGCGCGCAGCGCGGCGACGTCCAGGCCGCGCTCCGGCTCGTCGAGCAGCACGAGGTTGACGCCCTCCCGTTGCAACGCGGCGAGGCGCGCGGCCGGGTCGGTGCGCGGCTCGCCGTCTGGCCTTTCCAGGACCGCCACGCGGACATCGGTACCGAGGCGGACAGCGCCGGCGTCCGGCGCTGCCTCGCCCGCAATCAGCTTCAGTAGCGTGGTCTTGCCGGCTCCGCCGGGCCCGAGCACGCCCGCGACCGCGCCGGGCGGCAGCGCAAACGACAGGCCGCCGATGAGCGCGCGCGCGCCGTACCCCTTGACGACGCCCTGCGCCTCCACGACGGCCGGGGCCGCACCCTCCCCTGCGCGGTCCTGCAGCCGCGCCCGGGCGCCGGCCGCGCGCACGCGCGGCGGCGTTCGCATCCAGTCGATCTCCCGCTGCACGGCGCGCCGCCGGTCAGCCGCCGTCGCCGCGGCGGCGTCGAGCTGCCGCCCCTGCTGCTCCAGCCAGGAGGCGTATCCGCCGCGCCACGCCGTGGCCGCGCCGCCGTCCAGCGCCAGGATCCAGTCGGCGACACCGTCCAGGAAGCAGCGGTCGCGGCTGGCCGCCACCACAGTGCCGGAATAGCCCGCCAGGTGCCGGTCGATCCAGTCCGCAAGCTCCGCGTCGAGATCGTCGGCCGGCTCGTCGAGCAGCAGCAGGTCCGGGGCCTGCAGCAGCAGCCGGCAGAGCGCGACCCGGCGGCGTTCCGCCGCCGCCAGGGTGTCGATCGGCGTGCGGCCCGGCGGCAGCCGGAGCGCGTCGGTGAACGACGCGACGCGCCCGTCCAGGCGCCACGCGCCGGCGGCGTCGAGCGCCTGGTGCAAGCGGCTCTGCGCCTCCGACGGCGGCCCGTAGTCGATCGGTCCCGACGAGAGCACCGCCATCACCTCGTCGTATTCGCGGAGCAGCGCGCGCAGGTGGGCCACGCCGGCCTCGACGGCGGCCGCGACCGTCTCCGCATCGTCAAGGCGCGGCGCGGGCGGCAGGTAGCCGACCGTGACGCCGGCGGCCGGGCCGGCCTCGCCTTCGAAATCGGTCAGCTCCCCCGCCATGATCCGGAGCAGGGTCGTCTTGCCGGCGCCGGCCGGGCCGATGACGCCCAGGCGCGCGCCGGCCGGCAGCGACAGCCAGAGGTCGCGGAACGCCGGGCGGCCGGGCGGCAGCGCCGCGCCCAGGCCTTTCATCGTGTAGACGAACTGCGGGGTCATGGCACCGCCGGCACTGGCGCCGGCTTCAGCGGAGACTGAAGCTCGCCTCGGTCGAGCCGCCGGCCGTCACGGTGACCGTCTGCGGCTCGCCCTCGTACCGCTCGTGCCAGATGGCAAGCTCATAGGAGCCGGGCGGGATGCCGGCCAGCTCGAAGCGGCCGTCCGCCGCCGTCACGACCGCCCGATCGCCGGTGATGTAGATCCACCCGCGCATCCAGCCGTGCGAGTCGCACTCGATGCGCACGACGCCGGGACGCCGCAGCGGGCGCGTGACCTCCAGGCCGGGGAACGGGATGGCGACGTTGAACATGGTGCGCTGCCGGTCGTCATAGGCGTGCGTGGAGTGCAGCGTTTCGTCGGCGCTCGTGATCAGCAGCTGGCTGCGCGTGCGGGCCACCTGCACCCGCGGCCGGAAGTAACAGCCCTCGTTGGCGATGGTCGGCGCGGGCGGGTCGGCGTCCCACTCCAACCCGTTGACGACGACGACGGCGTTGGCCACGCCTCCGGATGGATCCACAACCGTCGCCTGGTCCTCGACCTCGTCGCCGCACACCATCTGATCGGTGTCTATCGCCACCATGACCTTCTCGGGCACGACGTCCACGGTGACCAGGCCGCTGAGCGTGCCGCCGGCCTGCGCGCGCCCCGCCGCCGATCCCAGGCCGAGCAGCGCCACGCTTGCCGCCAGCCCCGCCGTCAGCACCCATCGTCCCATCGCTCGCCTCCGCGCTCGACCCATTTTATCAACCGTTGCCGGCGGCCCTCGAGCCGTGCGCCGGGAGCGCCGGCGCGGGGAGGTCGGGCGTGAAGTCCTCGCCGGGATTGATGAAGCGGTTCCGCTCCAGGCGGTACTGCGTGTCGTGGAGCTGCCGGTAACGGCCGCCCGCCGCCAGCAACTCCGCGTGGGTTCCGCGTTCGACGAGCTCCCCTGCCTCGAGCACCAGAATCTGGTCGGCCGTCTGGATCGTCGAGAGCCGGTGGGCGATGACGAACGTCGTCCGGCCGCGGCGCAGCGCCCGGAGTCCGTCCTGGATCAACGCCTCGCTCTCGCTGTCGAGGCTCGACGTCGCCTCGTCGAGGATCAGGATCCGCGGGTCGGCGAGGATGGCGCGGGCGATGGCCACCCGCTGGCGCTGGCCGCCCGACAGCTTCACCCCGCGCTCGCCCACGACGGTGTCGTAGCCGTCCGGGAACTGCTCGATGAACTCCTCGCAGTGCGCGATGCGGCTCACCTGGCGGATCTCGTCGAGCGTGGCGTGGGGCTTCGAGAAGCTGATGTTGGCCGCGATGGTGCCATCGAACAGGAAATTGTCCTGCAACACCACGCCCAGATGGGCGCGGTAGTCCTTCAGTCGCAGCGTCTCCAGATCGTGTCCGTCCACCAGCACGCGCCCCTCGGTGGGCCGGTTGAACGCCATGACCAGGCTGATCAGCGTGCTCTTGCCCGAACCGCTCGACCCCACGAGGGCCGTTGTGGTGCCGGGCGGCGCGGTCAGCGAAACGTCCCGCAGCACGGGCACACCCTCTTCGTATTCGAAGCCGACCCGCTCCAGACGCACCTCGCCGTCGACCGCGGCAACCGGGGCGCGCGCCCGATCCTCCTCGTCCTCGGTGGCCATGCCGCGAATCTCGCGGATGCGGTCGAGGCCCGCGAACGCCTCGGTGATTTGCGTGCCGATCGACGAGATCTGGATAACCGGGGCGATCAGCATCCCGGTAAACAGCAGGTACTGCACGAGGGCGCCCGTGGTCCAGGAGCCGCCCATGAGGGCCTGCCCGCCGAGCACGATCATCAGCGAGCCGATGGCGCCCATCACGAACGTGGCGACCGACGAGACAGCCGACACGCCGGTCACCGTCTTCGCCACGTTGCGGAACAGCCGGTGCGCGCCGCGAGCGAACACGACCTGCTCGCGCTTCTCCACCGTGTACGCCTTGACGATCCGGATGCCGCCCAGCGTCTCGCCCAGCCGGCCGGTGACTTCCGCGTTCAGCTTGCCGCGGGCGCGGAAGATGGGCCGCAGCCAGGAAAACGTCAGCGACATGCAGGCGCCGAAGATCACCAGCACGACCAGCGTCAGGCTCGTGAGCTGCCAGTTGAGGTAGAACAGGACGCCGAGCGCCAGGGCGCCGGTGACGAAGCTCCCGGACAGTTGGACGAGGCCGGTGCCGACCAGGTTGCGGATGCCCTCGGCGTCGGTCATGACCCGCGATATCAGCACGCCGGTCTGCGTGGAGTCGAAGTAGCGGATCGGGAGCCGGGTAACGTGGGCCATCACCTGCTTGCGCATCTCGGTGATGGCCCGCTGGGCGGCCACGCCCAGCAGTTGCGACAGGCTGAACGCGGTGGCGGACTGCACCACGGTCGCCGCGAGCCCGACGCCGGCCAACAGGTACAGCTGGTCGGTCCGCCCGTTCGGGATCACGTCGTCGAGGATGTATTGCGACATGGCCGGCAGCGCCAGACCGGCCAGGCGGCTCACCAGCATCAGCGCGAGCCCCAGCAGCAGCCGGCGGCGATAGCGCCACACGAGCGCGCGCGCTTCCTCCCACGCCCCGGCTGTCATCCGTTTCGTCGATTCGGCCATCGTCGAACTTTCTAGTGTAGTAGACTGCGGCCTCTCGCGGCGGCAACGGCGCTTGCCGGGGGTTTGGGGCGCAGCCCCGAAGGGTTTTGCCAATCGATCTCGAGCAGCTCGGGTGGGACGGCGCATTCGCCGCGGCGCTCGACGCCGCGGGGGCGCCGGGTCTGACTCCCGCGCGGGTGGCGATCGAGCACAACCACCTGTACCGCGTCTACACGCGCGACGGCGAGTTGCTGGCGGAGGCATCCGGCAGCCTGCGGCATGCGGCGGCCGGACCGGATGGACTCCCGGCCGTCGGCGATTGGGTGGCGATCCGCGTCGGCGGCAAGCGCGCTTCCATCCACGCCATCCTGCCGCGGAAGAGCTGCTTCGCGCGCAAGGCGGCCGGCGATCCCACGCAGCGGCAGGTGGTGGCCGCCAACGTCGATACGGTGCTGCTCGTCTCGGGGCTGGACGGCGACTTCAACCCGCGCAGGGTCGAACGCTACCTGGTTGCCGCGGCCGAGAGCGGCGCCGCGCCGGTGG
>JAGWAI010000094.1 GCA_021296485.1 Acidobacteriota bacterium | reverse complement strand
AACCGCCTTGCGGAAGGTCGCGGCGCCAGCAGCGGCGATCCTGTGGGTGCTGGCCGCCTGGCAGTTGCCGCTGGCGGGACAGGCCCCGTCTGCTGTCAGCTCGGCGGATGACGCCCGGGCGATCCTCGACCGGTACTGCGTCGGTTGCCACAGCGATCGCCTGCAAACCGCCGGCCTGACGCTGCAGTCGGTCGACCTGGCCAGCCCCGCTGCGCACGCCGAGACGCTCGAGAAGGCCATCGTCAAACTTCGGCTCGGCTCGATGCCGCCGGCCGGCCGGCCGCGACCCGAACCGGCCGTGTACAGCTCCCTCGCCGGCTGGCTGGAAACCGAGCTCGACCGCGGTGCCGTCGCTCGCCCCAACCCGGGGCGCACCGAGAGCCTGCATCGCCTCAACCGCACCGAGTACGCGAACGTCATCCGCGATCTGCTCGATCTGGAGGGGCTCAACTTCGCCACGCTGCTCCCGAGTGACGATCGGAGCTACGGCTTCGACAACGTCGCCGGCGCGCTGGGCATGACCCCGACCCACCTAGAGCGGTATCTGGACGCCGCCAGGCAGATCAGCCGCATCGCGGTCGGCGACACGTCGTTGCCGCCGGGCGGCGAGACGTTCATCCTGCCACCTGATCTGTCACAGGATGACCGCTTCGAACAGCTCCCGTTCGGGACACGCGGCGGAACGCTGGTCCGCTCGTACTTCCCGGCCGACGGCGACTACATCATCCGCTTCCAGGCGTTTACCGGCGTCGGCCTCTCCGAAGAGGAACCCAACTTCATCGAGTTCAGCGTCGACGGTGAGCGCGTGTTCTACGAAGAGATGGCGCAGACGCCGATTCGCAGGACGATAAGCGGAGCGGATATCCAGTCCAACACGGACTGGGAAATCCGCGTGCCGATCAACGCCGGCTTGCGTGACGTGGCCGTGACGTTTCTCAAGACGACGTCAGGTCAGCTCGAGGATCTCCTGCAGCCGTTTCTCCGCCCTCCCGGAATCTCCTCGTTCCGCCTGACGCGGATGGGCGGCTATTCCGGTCCGTACATCGGCCAACTGTCGTTTACCGGACCGTTCGATGTCACCGGTCCGGGTGATACGCCGAGCCGACGCCGCATTTTCACCTGCCGCCCGTCGGGCCCGGCGGATCCCGGCGAGGAGCAGTGCGCGCGCAGCATCCTGTCATCGCTGGCTCGTCGCGCGTATCGCCGGCCGGTGACGGACGCCGACCTGGATGTGCTCCTCGGGTTCTACCGGGCAGGACGTAGAGACGGTGACTTCGAGCGCGGGATCCAGGTGGCGCTCGAACGGCTGCTGGCAAGCCCCGATTTCCTCTTCCGCGTCGTTGAAGACCCGCGGGACAGCGCGCCGGGCGCCGTCTACGAAATTACCGACCTCGAGCTGGCGTCGCGGTTGTCGTTCTTTCTCTGGAGCAGCATCCCGGACGACGAGCTCATCGAGGTCGCCAGCCGCGGTGAGCTCCAGGACGAAGCCGTCCTGGTCGAGCAGACCCGCCGCATGCTCGCCGACCCTCGGTCCGCGTCGCTGATCACCAACTTCGCCGGTCAGTGGCTCCGGCTGCGCAACTTGCCGGGCATCGACCGCGACGCGCACCTGTTTCCCGATTTCGACGACAACCTGCGCCGTGCCATGCGGCGCGAGACGGAGCTGTTGCTCGAGACCATCGCCCGCGAGGACCGTAGCATGCTGGAGCTGCTGGCGGCCGACTACACCTTCGTCAACGAGCGTCTCGCTCGACACTACGGCATTCCCAACGTCGCAGGGAGCCACTTCAGACGCGTCCCGGTGACTGATCCCAATCGCCGGGGCATCCTGGGTCACGCCAGTATTCTCACGGTCACCTCCCAGTCGAACCGGACCTCACCGGTCACGCGGGGCAAGTGGATCCTGGAAAACCTCCTTGGCGCACCGCCCCCGGCCCCGCCCGATGAAGTCCCGGGGCTTGAGGAAACCAGGCTGGAGGGCACGCTCCGCGAGCGGATGGTTCAGCACCGCCGCAACCCGGTCTGCGCGGCTTGTCATCAGGCCATGGACCCGCTGGGTTTCTCGCTCGAGAACTTCAGCCCGCTGGGCGAGTGGCGCACTGTCGACGCCGGGTTCCCGGTCGACGCGGGCGGGGCGATGCCGGACGGCATCACGACCTTTGAGGGGGTGTCAGGACTACGACGGGCGTTGCTCGACAAGTCCGACGTGTTCATCTCCACGCTGACCGAGAAGCTCCTGATCTACGCGCTGGGGCGGGGCGTCGAGTACTACGACAAGCCGACCGTGCGCGACATCCGGCGGCAGGCAGCTCGACACGACTACCGGTTCTCGGCGCTCATCGAGGGAATCGTTACAAGCGCACCGTTCCGTATGCGCACTGCAGACTAGGAAGAATCCCATGTTTGTCTCCAAGCTCTCGCTGCCCCGGCGCACGTTCCTCCGCGGGGCCGGGGCCACCCTGGCGCTGCCCCTCCTCGACGCGATGGTGCCGGCATTCACGGCGGTTGGCCGGTCGGCGGCGGCCCCGGTGCGTCGTCTGGGATTCGTCTACACGCCGAACGGCTTCATCAAGGAACAGTGGACACCGGACCTGGTGGGCACCGGGTTCGAGCTCAAGTCCTCCCTCGAGCCGCTCGAGCCGTTTCGGGATCAGATGGTGATCGTCTCGGGTCTCGCCAACCTCGAAGCGGAGCCGATGGGATCACCGCCCGGCCCCCATTCCCGCGGCAGCGCCGCCTGGATGACCGGCACACACGCGAAGTTCACCGAGGGAGCCGACGTCCGGGCCGGCATCAGCGCCGATCAGATCGCGGCGCAGGTCCTGGGGCCGGATACGGTGTTGCCGTCGCTCGAACTGGCCACCGAGCAGAACGAGCAGATGGTGGGGAACTGCGAGGCGGGGTACAGCTGTCTCTACCAGAACACCATCTCGTGGCGTGACCCGTCCACGCCGATGCCGATGGAGATCCACCCGCGCGTCGTCTTCCGGCGCCTGTTTGGTGACGGCGCATCGCCCGAGGAGAACCGCCGGCACCTGCGGACGACCGGCAGCATCCTCGACTCGGTCACCGAACGGCTCAAGCAGCTCGAACGCGACCTCGGCGCCGGGGACCGGCACCGGCTGGGCCAGTACTTCGATTCCGTGCGGGAGGTCGAGTCCCGGATCCAGCGGGCCGAGGCGCACACGACCGATCCGTTGCTCGAGCTGCCGCCGCGGCCATCCGACATCCCGCAGACGTTCGAAGAACACGCCAGGCTGATGTTCGATCTGCAGGTGCTGGCCTACCAGGCCGACATCACGCGCGTAATCGCCTTTCAGCTCTGCCGCGAGCTCAGCCCGCGCACCTATCCCAATCTCGGCGTGAGCGGACAGCATCATGCGCTGTCGCATCATGGCAACAACCCGGAGAAGATCGCCGAAGTGGCGAAGATCGACGCGTACCACGTCGAGCTGCTCACCTACTACCTCGACAAGCTGCGGGGGACGCCAGACGGCGACAGCAACCTGCTGGACAACCTGGTGCTGCTGTACGGCGGCGGCCTCGGGAATCCGAACCCGCACTATGTGGTGGATCTCCCGAATCTCGTTTTCGGTGGCGGCGCCGGCCGCCTCAGGGGCGGGCACCACATCGCCTTCCCGGTCAACGACAACGTGCCGCAGATGAACCTGCTGCTCGGCCTCCTCGCCAAGATGGACGTGCCGCTCGAGATGCTTGGAGACAGCACCGGACCGCTGGACCTCGACACCCCGGTGGAGACGGCGCCAACGGCTGTGTAGGGCCACCATGAACGTGCAGCGGACAGTCGTCGGCGCGGCGTGGATTGTCGGCCTGATTCTGCTCATGGCCCCGGCCCACCCGGCCGCGGCCGAGGACTCGGACCTGCTAACCGCCGCGAAGCGCGGGGACCACGAGGCGATCGGCGCCCTGATTGCGCAAGGCGCCGACGTCGATGCCGCTCAGCCGGACGGGACGACCGCGCTGCACTGGGCGGCGCACCGCGGCGACCTCGAGAGCGTCCAGGCCCTGCTCGACGCCGGCGCCGACGTGGCGGCCGCGAGTCGCTACGGTATCGTCCCGCTATGGCTGGCCGCCGAGGACGGGCATGCCTCCGTCGTAGCGGCGCTGTTGGAAGGCGGCGCCGATCCGAACACCACGCGCGGCGAGAGCGGCGAGACGGTCTTGATGATCGCGGCGCGAGGCGGCCACGCCGACGTTCTGCGTCGGCTGCTTGCGCACGGCGCCGAGGTCAATCGCCAGGAGGCTGTCCGGCAGCAGAGCGCGTTGATGTGGGCGGCGGCCGAGCGACACCCCGAGGCCGCACGGGTACTGGCCGACGCCGGCGCTGATCTGGAGGCCCGGTCGAGCACTGGCATCACGCCGCTGCTCTTCGCGGTCCGCGCCGGTGACATCGCAACGGCCGGAGCGCTCCTGGATGCGGGAGCGGACCCGGCGGCGACGGTGCCGGTTCAGGAGCATCACTTCGACGGGTGGGCGCTGCGGGGCGGTGCCGACCCGACGGCGATCGCACCCGACGGGACGACGGCGCTGACGCTGGCGATCATCAATGCCCACTGGGAGCTGGCGGCCTACCTGGTAGAGCGCGGGGCCGATCCCAATGGCAACGACTCGGCGCACGGTC
>JAGWAI010000012.1 GCA_021296485.1 Acidobacteriota bacterium | reverse complement strand
AGTGGTGCCGGAGGTCGGAATCGAACCGACACGAGGGGTGAACCTCACTGGATTTTGAGTCCAGCGCGTCTGCCAGTTTCGCCACTCCGGCGTGGGGGCCTGCGCAAATGGCGGCGGCTACTCTCGAACGGTGCCGTCATGCCGCCACAGAAAGAGCGTGCGGGTGTTCCCGCGCAAATCGGTGAAGCGGTCGACCTGGTCGGCCGACCAGTCGCCCATGCTGAAGGCGTGCGAGACGATGCGCGCGCCGGGCGCCAACTGCGCCGTCAGCCGCGGGCGGAGCTTCAGGTTGGACGAGGATAGCAGGTAGAGCGTCACGACGGTGGCCTCGGAAACGTCGACCGTCATGGCGTCCTGCTCGATGAACCTCACAAGGTGCTGCACCCCTTCGCGCTCGGCGTTGGCGTTGGCCTCCGCGATGCGCTGCGGGTCGATGTCGATGCCGACCCCGCGCGCCCCGAACCGCCGTGCGGCGGTGATCGGGATCCGTCCGTCGCCGCAGCCGAGGTCGTACACAACGTCCGCTCCGGTGACGCCGGCGAGGTCGAGCATGCGGTCGACGACATCCTGCGGCGTGGGGACGAACGGCGCCAGGCTGTTGCCGTCCTGGGCCTCCAACCGGTGCTGTCCGGCGAGCGCGGAGAGGGCCGCTACGAGCGCGACGGCGAGCAGCGATAGGGTGGGATGTCGAATCATGGGGTAGTCGCTCCCGGCCACATAACTCTACAACACGCTGGCACGCCGTTTGCCGGAATACCGCGCCGCCGC
This sequence comes from Acidobacteriota bacterium, assembly GCA_021296485.1. Lineage (GTDB taxonomy): Bacteria > Acidobacteriota > Vicinamibacteria > Vicinamibacterales > UBA8438 > JAAXGX01. The sequence continues at coordinate 20,611 of JAGWAI010000012.1, read as the reverse complement.
TCGGCGCCTGCGCGGGCGAGTGAGGTTAAATTACGTCGTTTGAACGGGTTCCGGTTGCCCATTAGCGCCGGATGCGCTAGTATTTACAGTCCGTCTCGAGCATTGGTTTCCTGCAACCGGCGTCTGGCTGCTACCGGGGGTTATGTTGGAATTCGAGGTTGGTGACAAGGTCATATACCCGAATCATGGGGTTGGCGTCGTCACGCGTATCGAGACGAAGACCATCCTTGGCACCACCTGTGGATTCTACTCGCTGCGCATGACGTCCAGCGACACCACGGTTCTGGTTCCGATAGACAACGTCGAAGGTGTCGGGCTGCGCGGCGCTATCGCCGTCGCCGAGGTCAAGAGGCTGTTCACCCTGCTGGGCAACGGCAAGATCGATAATCATCAGAACTGGAAGGGCCGCTTCAAGGACAACTCGGACAAGATGCGGACCGGCTCGATCTACGACGTGATCGACGTCCTCAAGAACCTCAACTTTCTGAGTCAGACCAAGAACCTCTCGTTCCGCGAGAAGCGGATGCTCGACCGGGCCAGGTTCCTGGTCGTGTCGGAGGTGTCCGAAGTGACGGGCGAGGGGAGCGACGCGGTCGAGGAGAAGGTGAACAAGGCGCTCGAGCGCTGCCTCGCCAATCATGCCCGCCAGTTGGCCAAGGCGCGTACGGCGAAGGCCACGGTGAGCGAGGACGAGGTCGCGCAGCAGGAGGCGCACGCGTCCTAGCGCCAGTCTGTTCTCCGGCGCCACCGCGGCTCGGCCCCTCGCAGGGTCGGGCCTTTTCTTTGTCAGCCCCATGAAGAACGCGTTCGATACGGCCGTGGCGGCCGTGCGCTCGCTTGCGGCGTACGTCGGCGTCAGCCTGTGGGTGCTGGTGTGCGGCCCGCCCGGCATGCTGCTGGCGCTGGCGACGGGCCGGCCGAACGTGCTGTATGTGCTCGGGCGGCTGGGGGTCCGGATCGGCATGGGCGCCTCCGGCATCCGCTGCCGCGTGGTCGGGCAGCAACACATTCAGCGCGGGCGGGCGGCGGTGTATTGCGTCAACCACGCCAGCAACGTCGAGCCGCCAATCCTGTACTTGGCACTGGCGGCGCTCCACCCGCGCCTGCGAATTCTGTACAAGGCGCAGATCCACAAGCTCCCGGTGCTCGGCCGCGCATTCGATATTGCCGGCTTCGTGCCGATCGAGCGGCGCAGCGCACGGCGTAGCATGCAGGCCATCCTGCAGGCCGCCGCGGCGGTGCGCGCCGGAAATTCCTTCCTCGTGTTTCCCGAGGGTACGCGCAGCCGCACGGGCGCGCTGCTGCCGTTCAAGCCGGGGGTGTTCCTGATTGCCGTCCGGGCCGGGGCTCCGGTCGTGCCGGTGGCCATTCAGGGGACGCGCGCCGCCATGCGCAAGGGCAGCCCGATTGTCCGGCCGGTGACCGTCAGCGTGCGCATCGGTGCGCCGCTCGAGTCTGCCGCGCCGGGCGGCGAGGCGGCGCTGCTCGGGCGGACGCGCGCAGCCGTGGCGGAGCTGCTCGCGCAGGGACCCGTGAGCGGACCTTAGGCAGCGGGAAATCGAACGGTCAGCCGCCCACGAAGAACGACAGCGTCCAGGCCGGCAGCGCGACGTCGTCCGTCGAGGTGATCCCGTCGAGCAGCCGCACGTCGATCGTGCGGAACGGCTGGAGCTCGGCGTCGAAGCGGATCTCGAATACGCGGTTGCGCGGGCGGTATGCCGCCTCGAAGCCGATGGCGTCCGCGTCGCCCGCCTGGGCGCCCGCCGCCGCCGGGCCGCCGTACGACACCGTGACGCGGTTGTCGAAGGAGTCCGGATCCATGTCGCGCGAGAACTGGATGCGCACGGTCGTGTCGCGCGGCACGTCCACGTCGTCTTGCAGCGGCGCGCTGAAGATTACCTCGGGCGGCGGCCCCTGCCGCGGCCGGACCGGCGTAATCGGCGCGCGGTCCGAGGGCGGATCGGCCAGGGCGATGTCCGTGGCGTCGATCACGACCATGCCTTCGTGCAGTGCAACGGCCCCGGTCACCTCCAGCCAGCGGCCGGTGTCGATGCGCGCCTGCACGTCGAGCTCGAACCCGTCCCCTTTCGGTTCCCGGCCCGCCACCCAGACGGCGGCGTCGACGGATGCGAGCACGAAGTCCCAGCGGCTCTTCCCCGGCGAGCCGGGCAGGTCGCCGTACAGGTTGCGGCCGCGGAAGCGGCCGGAGACGGTGACCGCCGCACCGACATGCGCGTCCGGGTCGAGCGCCAGCGTCCGCAGCGATGCGCCGCCCGGTCCGCTGCCGGCCACGACGCGCGTGGACGAGGCCACCAGCACCGGCAACTCGCCCACGCCGGGCCACGACTTGCCGAGCAGCGATGTCGCCAGCCGATCGAATGGCAGGTTCGACACCCGCGGATCGGTCGGCTCGAGCCGACCGACGTCGTAGAACGTCCCGGTCGCCTCCAGCCGCTCGCGCGTTCCGGCCGGCGGCGGCGTGACGTCGAGCGCCAGCAGCCGGACGCCGCGCTCGTCGACGAGGTACGCCAGCACGCCGTCGGCTTCGACATCGGCCTGTACGATGACGTCGGTGCCGTGGAAGAAGAGGGGCCTGGAGGTGAGCGATTCAAGCGTGGCGACGCGCCGGCCCGCCGGCTGCGCGTGCCCCGGCTCCGGCATGTACAGAACCGCCGGCAACAGCGCGCAGATGAGCAGGGATCGTTGGATTCGTTGCACCGGCAAGCGCTCCAGCCAGGCGGGCGGCAGTCTTCGCTGCATCCTATCACGCGTGTTGGGCGCCTTGACCGGGGCCGGGGCGGGCCATAGAATCGCTGTCCACCAGCAGCCTGCGGTGGCGGATGTCCGATGCCCGACCAGATCTCGGAGCTGACGACGAACCGGCTGTCTCTCTACCTGCGGTTCCTCAACGAGCTGTACGGCAAGGGCGTCAGGACCGTTTCGTCGAAGTCGCTGGCCGAGCAATTCGGCATGAAGGCGGCCTTGATCCGGAAGGATCTGGCGCACTTCGGCGACTTGGGGGTGCGCGGCGTCGGCTACGTCGTGGAGGACCTGCGGCGGGAGTTGCGCTCGATTCTGGGGCTCGACCGGGAGCTCGGCGTAGCCATAGTCGGGGCGGGCAACCTGGGACTTGCGCTGGCCGACTACCCGGGCTTCCGCCAGGAGGGGTTCCGGATTGTCGCGCTGTTCGACAACCTGCAGACGAAAGTCGGACGGGTGTCCCGCGGCGGCGTCGCCATCCACGACATCCGGGAGCTCAAGCGGATTGCACGCCGGGAGGCGATTACGATAGCGGTGATCGCGGTGCCCGAGGCATCCGCCAGGGACGTCGTGCACACGGTGGTGGAGGCGGGCATCACGGCCGTGCTCAATTTCTCCCCCGGCGCCTTGCGCGTGCCTCCGCACGTCAAGCTCAAGAGTGTCGACCTGACCGTATCGCTCGAGAGCCTCTCGTTCTATCTGGCGCGCGAGGCGGGCCGGAATCAGAAGCGTGACTGAAAAAAGGGCCGCGACGCTGTCGCACGTGGACGAGCGCGGGCGGGTGCGCATGGTGGACGTCGGCGGCAAGCCGGCCACCGCGCGGGTCGCCGTGGCGCGCGGCCGAGTCGACATGAGCGCGCACGCCCGGCAGCTGATCCGCGACGGCCGGATCGCGAAGGGCGACCCGCTGCAGGCCGCCCGCATCGCCGGCATCATGGCGGCGAAACGGACCGCCGATCTGATTCCGCTCTGTCACTCCATCCCGCTGTCGCACGTGGAGGTCGACCTGCGCAGCCTGGACGAGGGGTACGAGATCGAGGCGCGGGTATCGACGACCGCGCCGACTGGCGTGGAGATGGAGGCCCTGACCGCCGTTTCGGCGGCGGCGCTCACTGTCTACGACATGCTCAAGGCTGCCGACCGCTCCATGGTGATCGGCGACATACGTCTGATCGAGAAGACCGGCGGCCGGTCCGGTACGTACCGCGCCGAGTAATCCCATGCCCGAATCGCAGATATCCACGCTGGCCGACCTGCCGTTCCACTTCGTTGGCCGCTTCCCGCGACCGACGCTGGTGCGGCGCTGCACGGCGCAAGGATTCGACACCTACTCCAGCAACGACCTGTTCGACAGGATTCGCACCCTGAGCCTGGGGTTGGCGGCTATAGGCGTCAAGCCGGGCGAACGGGTGGCGCTGATGAGCGACAGCCGGCCCGAGTGGGTTATCGCCGACCTCGCGATACTCACCGCGGGCGCCGTGACGGTGCCGATCTACCCGACCCTGCCGGCCGAGCCGGCCGGCTACATCCTGGCCGACTCCGGCGCCGAGGTCGCCATCGTCGCCGACGAGGTGCAGGCCGCCAAGGTGCGCCAGGTGCGGCCGGAGCTGCCGCAACTGCGCGAGTTGATCCTCATCGACGGTGAGGACGACGCCGGCCTTGACGGCGAGACGACCCTTGCCGCCGTGCAGGCGCGCGGCCACCAGCGGCTGATGACGGAGGACGGCCTGGCCCGTCGCTACAAGGAGGCCGCGGCGGCGATCGACGCCGAGCAGCTGGCCACAATCATCTACACCTCCGGCACGACCGGCGACGCCAAGGGGGTCATGCTGACGCACGGCGCCATTGTGGCCAACCTGATCGACGTGGATTCGGTGGTGCACTTCAACGAGACGGACGAGGCGCTGTCGTTCCTGCCGCTGAGCCACGCCTTCGAGCGCACGACCGTCTACATGTACCTGTTCAAGGGCGTTGAGGTGACGTTCGCCGAATCGCTCGAAACGGTGGCGCGCGACATGGTGCAGGTGCGGCCGACCGTGATGACCGGCGTGCCGCGCGTGTTCGAGAAGCTGCACGCCCGCGTGCACGAGATGGTGGCCAAGGCCCCGGCCATCCGCCAGCGCCTGTTCCATTGGGCGCTCGGCGTGGGGGGCGCGCGGGTGCGGGCGGCCCGCGGCGGCGGCCGGCCGCCGCTGCTTGCCGGTCTCGCAGACCGGCTCGCGCTCTCGAAGGTCAGGGACCGCACGGGCGGCCGGCTGCGCTTCGTCTGCTCGGGCGGCGCCCCGCTGCCGGTCCACGTCGCAGAGTTCCTGCTCGCGGTCGGCGTCCCGGTGCTGGAGGGGTACGGCCTGACGGAGACGGCGCCGGTGCTGACGACCAATCCGCTGGACGCGGCGCGGCCCGGCACGGTCGGGCTGCCGCTGCCGCGCGTGGAGCTTCGCATCGCGGAAGACGGGGAGATCCTGGCCCGCGGCCCGAACCTCATGCGCGGCTACTACGGCAAGCCGGAAGCGACGGCCGAGGCGATCCGCGACGGCTGGTTCCACACCGGGGACATCGGCCGCTTCGATGACGGGGGCTATCTCGTCATCACGGATCGCAAGAAGGAGCTGCTGGTGACCGCGGGCGGCAAGAACATCGCGCCGCAGCCGGTCGAACAGCGTCTCAAGCAGCACGTGCTGGTGGCCGAGGCGGTGCTGATCGGCGACCGGCGGCCGTATGTCACAGCCCTCCTCATGCCCGACTTCGCCGCGCTCGCGGCGGCGCTCGGCGAGCCGCCGGCCGACGACAGGGAGGCGCTCCTGGGGCGGAGCGACGTGCAGGGTCTCTACGATCCCGTCGTGGCAGCGGTCAACGCCGGCCAGCCGGCGTACGAACAGATCAAGCGCTACAGGTTGTTGCCGGCCGAGCTGAGCATCGATGGCGGGGAGCTGACGCCCACCCTCAAGGTGAAGCGCCGCGTGATTGCCGAGAAGTGGGGCGACTTGATCGACGATCTCTACACCCCCTAAAAAACTTGCATTTCACTCAGCGGCCACCAGCGGAACTGGACCCGGCCGATGATGTAGCCCTTCGGCACCTGGCCCCAGTGGCGGCTGTCCGAGCTGTTGTTGCGGTGGTCGCCCATCACGAAGTAGTACGCCTCCTGCACCACCTCCGGGCCGTGGTTCTCGTAGCTGCGGAATTCCGGCGGCACGTACAGGTCGGGCTGCAACACCTCGTTGACGAATACGCGGCCGTTCTCGATGCGGACCGTGTCGCCCGCTTCCGCGATGATGCGCTTGACGAACGACTTGTCGGGGTCGCGGGGATAGTCCAGCATCACGATGTCCCCGGGTTCCGGTTCGCCGAAGAACTGGTATGCGGCCTTGTTGACGATCAGCCGATCCTGATCCTGCAGCGTCGGCTCCATGCTGCGGCCCTCGACGCGCGCCACCTGGAACCCGAAGGTGACGATGAGCGTGGCGTAGACCGCGGCCGAGGCCAGCGTCTTGAACCACGCCGCCAGCTCCTCGCCGGCGCGGCGCAGCAGCACCGCGCGGCGGCGGTCCCACGCGGGCTCCGGCTCGATGGCTTCGGACGGATCGTCGCCTACAGATTCAAGTGCGTCCGCAACCGCTTGGTTTGCGCGCGGCTCACCGGGATCTCCGTCCCGCTCGCGTCCTGCATCTTCAGGATGTAGTTCCGACTGAACCAAGGCACGATCTCCTTGACTTTGTTGATGTTGATCAGGTGCGAACGTCGTACGCGCCAGAACACCGCCGGGTCCAGATTCGCCTGCAACTCGTCGAGCGTCCGGAAGCTCGACGTGCCGCTCAAATCGTGGGTCACGACCGTGATGGCGTCGTCGGCGAGCGCGGCATATATGATATCGCTCGACTGGATGAGCTGAAATCGCTCACCCACCTTCACCGCCAGTTGCGCCTGCCGGGCCTGCCGATCGGTGACGTACTGCACGATGCGCCGCAATTCCTCGCCGCCCATCGCGCCGCCGCCCGCCGCCCGCTCGTTCGCCAACCGCCCCCGGACCCGTTCTATGGCCCGTTCGAGCCGCTCGGGCTCCACCGGTTTGAGGAGGTAGTCTACCGCGTTGACCTCGAACGCATCGATGGCGTACTCGTCGTAGGCCGTCACGAACACGATGCGGGTGTCGACCTGACGCGCCAGGAGATCGCGGGCCACGTCGAAGCCGTTGCGGCCCGGCATCTGGATATCGAGCAGCACCAGGTCCGGGTGCAGCGCGTCGATCAGGGCCAGCGCCTCGATGCCGTCGCCGGCCTGTCCGGCAACCTCCACCGCGCCGATCCGATCGAGCTGGAAGCAGAGCTCCTGCCGCGCCGGCTGCTCGTCATCCACCACCAGCGTGCGCAGCGTCATCACTTCCCGACCGCCTGCATCGCCGCCGGCCGCGGCGCGTCGACCAGCGGGATCCGAATCCGCGCGCAGGTCCCCTCGCCGGGCGTGCTCTCGAAGCGCAGGTGGTAGTTCTCCCCGTAGATGACCCGCAGGCGTTCGTCCACGTTGCGCAGGCCGATGCCGCCGTTGCCGCCGTTGCCGCTGTCGCCGGCGGCGCCTGCGGTCATGCCGGCGCCGTTATCGGCTACCTCTATGATCGCGTGCTCTCCGGACCGCCGGCTGCGGATCGTGACGCGCCCGCCGCCGACCTTGCGGGCGAGCCCATGCTTGATCGAGTTCTCGACGAGCGGTTGCAGCAGCATGCTGGGCATGATCAGCTCGAGGCTGTCTGCGCTGATCTCCTTTTCGACCGCCAGCGTCGGCCCGAAGCGCGCCGTTTCGATATCCAGGTACTCGTCGATGGACGCCAGTTCCTCGCGCAGCGTCACGAATTGCTCGCCGCTTCGCAGCAGCCGCCGCAGCATTCTCGACAGCTTCAGGATCAGCGTGCGGGCCGTATCCGGCTGCGAGCGGATCAGCGAGGAAATCGAGGTCAGGGTGTTGAACAGGAAGTGCGGGTTGATCTGGTTGGACAACGCCTCGAGGCGTGCGGCCAGCAGCAGCTTCTCCTGCTCCTGCAGGCGGTGCTCGATGCGCGCGGTGTTCCAGATCTTGATCGGGATCGCGACGCACATCACGGTGGACGCGACCACCACCACCGCCAGCCAGACGTTGGGGGGCTGCATGTGAAACAGATGTTCGCCGAAGCGCAGCCCGAGGCCCAGGCGAAGCAGCTCCAGACCGACCGGCGCCGCCAGCAGCACGACGAGCCAGTCGAACCGCAGCCGGCTGACCATCTGCCACGCATAGCGGTGCAGGTCCGCGAAGAACATGGGAGAGAAGCGCCAGATCGCCTCCTTGGGGCAGATCTCGCGCAGGCCGCCGCCGCTGAAACCGCAGCCCACGGCAAACGGCAGGGCGATGAGCTCGCCGGCAATGAGCGCCGGCGCGCCGACCAGCACGCCGACGATGGCGCCGGCGTAGGGCCCGGCAATCAGCCCGGTCAGGAACGGTCCGGCGAGCGACAGGTCGCTGGCGTTGTAGTCGAGCAGCAGGCGCGCGGTGACGCCGCCGCACAGCGGCAGGCCGAACGCCGCGGCAAATACCAGACGCTCGCGCCAGGCGCGCTGCTCCGTGAGCAGGATGCGCCGGAACTGCCGGAAGCGGACCAGCATCGTGGCCAGCACGGCCACGACGGCCACCTTGACGACGAGTGTCGTGAGCAGGAACTGTGACGCTGAGAGAAACTTCACGTCAACCGGTACGGACCAGCACCCACTATACCCGTTTCTTGCGGTGCGCGACGGGACAGGATATAGTCCGGGGCTGGTACGGAGTTGCCCATCCCTTGATTTCTCTCTTCAACCAGTCCGGCTCAGGGCGCGGCCAGACAGTGGTCGCCTCGGATGCGGCAACGCGCGCGCTGTCCGTCACCGCCGTCGAGAACGATTTCGTCGAGCGTGTCTATACGGACATCTCGTGGTGGTACGACCTGTTCTTCGGGCCGACGCTGCAGGCCGGACGGCTCGAGGCCATCGGCCGCCTGCCGCTCCGGCCGGGTGACCGCATCCTGGAAGTGGGCGTTGGCACGGGCATCAATGCCTGCCTGTACCCCCGGGACTGCCACGTTACCGGCATCGACTTCTCGGCATCCATGCTGGCGAAGGCGGATCGCCGCATCGCGGCGCGCGGCGTGCGCAATGTCGATCTGCAGCAGATGGACGCGGCCAAGCTCGAGTTCGAGGACGACTCCTTCGATCTCGTATACGCACCGTTCGTCATCAGCGTCGTCCCCGACCCGGTGCAGGTCACTCGCGAGATGCACCGCGTGTGCCGCCCCGGCGGTCACGTGGTGGTTCTGAATCACTTCCGGAGCGAGAACCGCGCGATGGCGTGGGCCGAGCGCATCCTGTCGCCCCTGACCGTGCATATCGGCTTCAAGGCCGATCTCGACTTGCCGGCATTCCTGCTGCAGACCGGCTTCGAGCCAATCTCCATCGCGAAGGTCAACATCCCCCGGATCTGGTCGCTGGTCACGTTCCGCAAAGGCTGCTAGCTCCCTGTGGCAAGAGCCCCGCTGCATTCGACCGGCGATGCATCCCGGCTGAGCTGCGTTGCTCGTCGCTCACATATTGGGAATATGCTCACTCCTCGCGCCTTGTCAGCCGGGCGCCTCCCCGGTCTCTGTGCGACGCGGGGTCTTGCCACAGGGAGCCGGGCCGCCTAGCGCGGCCTGGACGGGGCGTCGTGCACGAGCGCGAATTCTTCGACGAACGGCCGGAGACGAAGACGGCCACCTATTCCTGCCCGAAGTGCCGCTTCCGGGGGGATTACCAGGTGCGCTGGATCCGGCGCACCCGCAAGAGCCGCCTGCCCCGCGGCGCCGGCGAGCGCGACCGCGCGCTGTTCGCCAAGCTGCGCAACTACCTCGTGCGAGTGGACGACATGGTCGTCTGCCAGAAGTGCCGCCGGCGGTTCGAGATTCCGTCCCACCAGAACCTCGCGTTTTTTTAGTGCCACTCGGGGCTGCGCCCCGAACCCCCGGCGGTCGGCCGCGGTGCGCCATGCGCATATAATCGGGCGATATGCTGCAGGTGAACCCGCGGGCCGCATCGCTCGCCGCCGTGCTCGCCGCGGTTCTCCTTGCGGCCGGCTCGGCGCCCTTGCGCGCGCAGGACGCGGGGACCTACACCGCCGAGCAGCAATTCCATCAGGAAACCACCCGCGCGCTCGCGCGCGGACAGCTTGACGCGGCCGAGGCGCTGGCTGCCGCGCGCGCCGCGGACGATCCCGCCGCCGCAGCGGTGCGGGCCGCCGTGCTGGAGCGCCGCGGCAACTACGCCGAGGCGGAGACGTTGCTCGGCCCGGTCGCACAGGCTGCCCCGGAGAGCGCCGCCGCGCTGGAATTGGGGTTGTTGCTGCGGCGCGTCGGGCGCGCCGCCGAGGCGGCGGGGTACCTGGAGGCCGTCGCCGCGTACGGCGCGCGCTCGCGCCGGCCGGTCGACAAGTACCGCGGCGGTCTGGCGGCGCGAGCACTGGGGCTGTTTCGACAGGCCAACGGCATGTTGCGCGCCGCCGCGCTCGCGGCCCCCGAGGACCCCGCCATCCAGACCGCCTGGGGGGACCTGTTCCTCGACAAGTACAACAAGGCCGACGCGGTGCAGTCCTACGGCGACGCGCTGAAGCTGGATGAAGAGTGGGTCCCGGCCCAGGTCGGGCTGGCGCGGGCCCTGGTCGACGAGAACCCGCCCGCGGCGCGCAGCGCGGTCGACCGCGCGCTGGAGATCGATCCGGAAAACGTCGCCGCGCACCTGTTCATCGCCGGCCAGGAGCTCGGCGACCGCAACGACGCCGGCGCGCGCGCGGCGCTCGACGAGGCGCTGCGGATCAATCCCGGCAGCCTGGAGGCCCGCTCGCTGGCGGCCGCCATGGCGTACCTGGACGACCGCATTCCGGAGTTCGAGGCGGAGGTGGCGCGCGCGCTGGAGATCAACCCGGTCTACGGCGACGTCTACCGCATCGCCGGCAGCCACGCCGCCCGGGCGTACCGCTTCGACGAGGCCGTGGCGCTCGTGCGCCGCGCGATCGAGATCGATCCGGGCAACAGCCGCGCGCACGCCGAGCTCGGCATGCACCTGTTGCGCACCGGCGACGAGCCGGCGGCGCGGGCCGCCCTGGAGCGCTCCTTCGCCGACGATCCGTTCGACGTCATCACCTACAACCTGCTGGAGATGATGGACACGCTCGACGAGTTCGAGACGTTCGAGCGGGGGGACCTGATCGTGCGTCTCCACCCGTCGGAGGCGCCGATCCTGAAGGAGTACGTGCTGACCCTCGCGCAGCAGGCGCTCGACGCCCTGGCCGCGCAGTACGAGATCGAGATCCAGGGGCCGATCCTGATCGAGGTGTTTCCGCGCCACGACGACTTCGCCGTGCGCAACCTGGGACTGCCGGGGATGATCGGCGCGCTTGGCGCCTGCTTCGGCCGAGTGGTCACCATGGATTCGCCGCGCGCCCGCCCGCCCGGCGATTTCAACTGGCGCGCGACGCTGTGGCACGAGATTGCCCACGTTGTCACGCTGCAGATGTCGGCGCAGCGCCTGCCGCGCTGGCTGAGCGAGGGGGTTTCGGTCTACGAGGAGCAACGCGCCCGCCCGGCGTGGGGGCGCGATCAACAGATGTCGTTCGCCCGGGCCCTCAACGACGATGCAGTGCTGTCGCTGCGTGATCTCAACGCCGGGTTCTCGGACCCGCGCACCATTTCGTTGGCGTACTTCCAGGCGTCGATTCTTGTGGCCCACATCATCGACCGCTACGGCGAGTCGGTGCTGCACGATCTGATCACCGCGTACGGGCGCGGCCTCGACACCGAGGAGGCGCTGGTCAGCGTCGGTCTCGACTTCGACACGTTGCAGGCGAGCTTCGACGAGGCGGTCGCCGAGCGCTTCGGCACGCTGCAGGAGGCGCTTCGCCCGGTGGCGTCCGAGGCGCCTCAAGCAGCGGTGGAGCCGCCCGCGCAGGAGCCGGCGCCCGAGCCCGACCCTGCCGCGCAGCTCGACGCGCTGCGGCGCCTGGCGGAGGAGCACCCGGACCGCTTCGAGATCCAGTTCGCGCTCGGGCGGGAGCTGCACGAGGCGGGCGAGTTGGACGCCGCGCTGGCCGCGCTCGAACGGGCGGTGGCGCTCGCGCCGATGATGACGGGCATCGACAGCCCGCGCGGGCTGATCGCGGCGATCGCGGAGTCGCAGGGCGATCGCGATCGCGCGCTGCGGGAGCTGGAGCTGCTGCTCGATGTCGACGAGACCTCGCTCGAAGCGGCCCGCCGGCTTGCCGCCCTGGCCGAGGAAGCAGGCGACGAGCGCCGCATGAGCCTGGCGTACGACCGCGTGATCGGCATCGACCCGTTCGATCCCGCGCCGCACGTGGCGATTGGGCGGATGGCGCTGGCGCGCGGCGACGCGGACACCGCGGCGCTGGAGTTCAGCGTGGCGCTTGAGGCCGGCACGGTCGACCGCGTGTCGGCCTGGTGCGACCTGGCGGAGAGTCACCTGCTGGGCGGCCGGCTCGACGCGGCCAAGCGCGCCGCGCTGGCGGCGCTCGAGATGGCGCCGACCTACGAGCGCGCGCAGGAGCTGCTGCTGCGCGCGGTCGAGGAGGCGCCTTGACCCGCGTTTCTCACCATCCTTCTGCTGCGGCCGCCGGCCTGCTGCTCGTCCTGACGGCCCCGGCCGTCTCCGCCCAGGGGCTCGGGGGCAGCCTGGACGGGCTGGAGTGGACATTCGTACGGATCCGTTACAGCTCCGAGGCGGAGCGGCTGGAGCAGTTCCGCCGCCGCTACTGGAGCGAGCCGTGGGCCATCGACGGGCCGGCCGCCGAGCAGAACCTGTCGCGCCGCATGGCGCGCGTCACCTCCGTCAAGGTCAACGATCCGCTCATCATGGAGCTGTCCGACCGGCGGCTCTGGGAATATCCGTGGATCTACTTCGTCGAGCCCGCCAACATGGAACTGTCGGAGGAAGAGGCCGGCATCCTGCGCGAGTTCCTGTTGCGCGGCGGTACCGCCACCTTCGACGATTTCCACGGCCCGCTCGAATGGGAGCTGTTCGAGCAACAGTTGCGGCGGGTGTTCCCCGACCGCGAGCTGGTCGAGCTGCCGCCCGACCATCCGGTATTCAGCTGCTTCTACGTGCTGCCGGAGTATCCGCAGATAGCCGGACTCGGCTCGTTCTTCGGCGGCGTAACCTGGGAGAAGGGCGGCTACCGGGCGCAGCTGCACGGCATCCTGGATGACAACGGCCGGGCGATGGTGCTGGCCAATTTCAACACCGACATGGGCGACGGCTGGGAATGGTCGAACGCCGAGGAGTACCCCGGCTACGTGGAGCACACGGGCCGCGCGTACCGCATGATCATCAACGAGATCGTGTATGCACTCACCCATTGAGACGGACGCCGCGGAGCACGCCGCGGCGCGCGTGCGGGACGGCCGGGAACGGATCCTGGCCGAGCTGCACAAGGTGATAGTCGGTCAGGACGAGGTGCTCGAACTGGTCCTGATCGCGCTGTTCACCGGAGGCCATTGCCTGATCACCGGCGTTCCGGGCCTGGCCAAGACGCTGCTGGTCAAGACGCTCGCCCGCGTGCTGCACCTGACGTTCAAGCGCATTCAGTTCACGCCCGACCTGATGCCGGCCGACATCACCGGCACCGAGGTTCTGGAGGACAGCGACGGCCACCGGACGCTGCGGTTCGTCAAGGGACCGGTGTTCGCGCAAATCATTCTGGCCGACGAGATAAACCGCACCCCGCCCAAGACGCAGTCGGCCCTGCTGGAGGCGATGCAGGAGTACCACGTCACCGCCGCCGGCCGCACCTACGACCTGGAGCGCCCGTTCCTCGTGCTGGCGACGCAGAACCCGATCGAGCTGGAGGGGACCTATCCGCTGCCGGAAGCGCAACTGTCGCGGTTCATGTTCAACGTCGTGATGTCGTACCTGCCCGAGGACGACGAGGTGCGGGTGGTGACGACCACTACCTCGGATGAACACGAAGAACCCGAGCGGATCCTCGACGGTGCGGACATACTGGAGTTCCAGCGGCTGGTCCGGCAAGTGGTCGTGTCGGACGAGGTGGCGCGCTACGCGGTACGCCTCGTGGACGCCTCGCGGCCCGGCCGCGCCAACACCCCCGATTTCGTGGAGCAGTGGGTCCGCTGGGGTGCCGGCCTGCGCGCCTCGCAGGCGCTCATCCTGGGCGGCAAGGCGCGCGCGCTGATGCAGGGCCGCTACCACGTGTCGGTGGAGGACGTCCGCCGGCTGGCCCCGCCGACGCTGCGCCACCGGCTGGTCACCAACTTCTTCGCCGAATCCGAAGGCATCGACGCGGAAACGGTGATTGCGCGCCTGCTGGAAACCGTGCCCGCGCCGGCCAGCGGTATGTGAGGTAGGTCAGCCCGTGGCAAGACCCCACTGCATTCGAGCGGCGATGCATCGCGGCTGGACGGCGTTGTTCATCGCTCACATATCTTCGAATATGCTCGCTCTTCACGCCTTGCCAGCCACGCGCCTCACCGCTCTCGGTGCGACGCGGGGTCTTGCCACGGGCTGACATGGTCGTGGCGCCCCGCCCCAACGAGCTGCGCTATCTCGACCCGGCGGTCATCGCGCGCATCGGCTCGATGGAGTTGCGGGCGCGGGCGATCGTCGAAGGATTCCTCAGCGGGCTGCACCGCAGTCCCGCCCAGGGCTTCAGCGTGGAATTCTCCGAGTACCGGCAGTACATGCCGGGCGACGATACGTCGCTGATCGACTGGAAGCTGTACGCGCGCAGCGACCGGCACTACGTGAAGAAGTTCGAGGAGGAGACCAACCTGGAGTGCCACCTCCTGCTGGATGTATCCGGATCGATGGGCTACGGCTCGGTCGGCGTGACGAAGCAGGAGTACGGGGCGTACCTGGCCGCTTCGATCGCGTACCTGATGAACCGGCAACACGACGCCATCGGCCTGCTGGCGTTCGCCGACCGGATCGTGCAGCACCTGCCGGCCAGCGCGCGCCCCGGCCACCTGCGGCGCCTGCTGCTCGCACTGGACGCGCTGCGCGCCGAGCGCGGGTCGGACCTGTCCAAGCCCCTCGACCGCCTGGCCGAAGCGCTGTCGCGGCGGGGCATGGCGGTGCTCATCTCCGACCTGCTGGACGATCCCGCGGAGGTCGTGCGCGGACTACGGCATCTGCGCTTCCGCGGCGTCGACGTGATCGTGTTCCATCTGCTCGATCCGGCGGAGCTGACGTTTCCGTTCGAGAACGCGGCGCGCTTCCGCGACCTGGAGACAGGCGCCGAGCTGACCGCCGTTCCGTCCGCCGTGCGCGCGCGGTACCTTGAGGAAGTGCAGGCCTTCATCGCGTTGTACAGGCGCGAGCTGCAACTGGCCGGCATCGATTACTGCCTCGTGGATACGTCGCAGGCGCTCGACGCGGCGCTCCTGGCGTACCTGTCGGCGCGCAGCCGGCGCTGCTGACCGTGTCGTTCCTGTTCCCCGCGTTTCTGGCCGGTGCGCTGGCGATTGCCATCCCGATACTGCTGCACTTCGTGCGGCGCCAATCGGCGCCGCCGCTTGCGTTCAGCGATCTGCGGTTCCTGCGCCGCGCGCAGTCGGCGGCCGTACGCCGGCGATGGCTGCGCGACTGGCTGCTGCTGGCGTTGCGCGTCGCGGCGCTGCTGCTGCTGGCCGCGGCGTTCGCCCGGCCGTTCTACGATGCGACCGGGCTGGCGGGCCGGCCGGTAACGATCGTGGCGCTCGACCGCTCGTTCAGCATGGCGTTTCCCGGCATGTTCGAGCGCGCCCGCGCGGCGGCTCGCGCGGCGGTCGCGGCGGCGCCGGCGGGGGACCTGGTCGGCGTGGTGACCTTTGATGATCGGGCGCGCGTCGTCGCGGAGCCCGCGCCCGGCCGCGATGCCGCCGTGGCGGCGATCAACCGCGCGGCGGCCGGTTACGGCGCCACCGGCTACGCTGCGGCCCTCGATGCCGCGGCCGGCGTCATCGGTACGCGCGAGGGCCGCATCGTGGTGGTCACGGACCTCCAGCAGTCCGGCTGGGAGGCGGCGGCCGGCGGCCGCGTGCCGCGGGAGGTTGCCGTGACGGCGACGGTGGTGGAGCCGGCCGGCGACAATCTGGCGGTGACGGCCATGGAGGTGACGCCGGCAGGCGCCGCCGCGGTGGTCATGAACACCGCCGCGGATGACCGCCCTGTCCGCATCGAGCTGCGCGCCGGTGGCGTCGTGATCGAAGCCGAAGAGATGATGTTGGCGCCGGGGTCCACCGATGTCGTCTTCGACGCGGCGCTGCCGCCGGCGGGGCTGCTGGAAGTCGCCGTGGATGATCCCGGCGGCCTGGCCGCCGACGACCGCCGCTACCACCTGCTCGGCGCCGCGGATCGCCTGGCGGTGGCGATCGTCGGCTCCGCCGCCGCCGCGTTCTACCTGGAGCGGGCGCTGCGCGCGGCCGCGGACCGGGAGCGCTTCAGCGTCCGGCATCTCGAGCCGGGCGGCGTCTCCGGGGCGGCGCTCGAAGGCGTGGCCGCCGTGTGGCTGCTCGGAACGGTCGGACTCGAGCGGCCCGCCCGGGAGCAACTCGCGGCGCTCGTTGCCGCGGGCGCCGGCCTGCTGGTGGCGGCCGGCCCGGGCCTCGACCCTGCGCTGGCCGCCGAGCTGCTCGGTCCGGACGCTGGATTCGCGCCGGCTGCGCCGCCGCCCGGCAATGCGTTGGCGTGGTCCGTGCAAGACGCCCGACACCCGATCTTCCGGGCGTTCGGCGCGGATCCCGGCGCACTGGGCCAGGTGCGGTTCGCACGGACGCAGCCGATGGAGCTGACCGGCGGACGGGTGCTCGCGACCTTCTCGGACGGGATGCCGGCGATCGTGGAGCAGGAATTCGGCGCCGGCCGGCTGCTGCTGCTCGCTTCGGATCTCGGCAACGAGTGGAACGACTTCCCACGCCGTCCCGCGTTCGTGCCGTTCGCGCACGAGGTGACGCGGTACCTGGGCGCGCGGCGGGAGCAGCCGCGCAGCCGGCTGGTGGCCGACGCGCCGCCCGGCGTCGAACCGTTGCCCGGCGCGGCGGTCGAACCGAACGGGGGCCGCGCCATCGTGCTCAACGTCGATCCGCGCGAGTCCGATCCGGCGCGCATGACCGCGCCGGCGTTCGAGGCGCGCGTCGGCCGGGCAGCCGCGGCGCCGGTCGCGGATGCGAAGGGCGACGACGCGGCGACGCGGGAAGCGGAGCAGGGCTGGTGGTGGTACGCCATCCTGGCAATGGCCGTCCTGCTGGTGGCCGAATCCTGGCTCGGCCGCGCCGTCGCGTGACAGAATTGGGCCGGATGCCCACGGCAGGAGTCCCGCTGCATTCGACCGTCAATGGATCCCGCAACCGCACTCGATGATCTTCTGGCGCTGCTGAAGCAGGTGCGTCGCCGCTGGCAGGCGGCGCGCGTGCTGCGCATGGCCGCCGCCGCGGTGGCGGCGGCAGCGGCTGTCCTGCTGCTGGTGCTCGCGACGGACCGCTGGTTGCGGCCCGGCGACGGGTTGATGGTGGCCCTTCTGGGCGCGGCGCTGCTGCTGGCCGCCGCCGCCGCCGTGCGCGTCGTCTGGCGCCTGCGGCGCCTGCCGGACGACGGTCAGGTCGCGCGCTATATCGAAGAGCGCTGCCCCGCGCTGCAGGACCGGCTTGCGAGTGCGGCGGAGGTCATACGCCGCGGCCGGGCCTCGTCTTTCCCGGAGTTGGTGGTGCGTGACGCGGCGCGCCACGCGCGCGCGGTGGCGCCGCACCAGGTGGTGCCGCGGCGGGAGCTCCAGGGGCCGCTCGCGCAGGCGATCGCGGCCGCGGCCGTACTGCTGCTCGTGCTTGCGCTCGGCAGCGGACCGCTCGGCCGTCTCGGCAGCACGGCATGGCTCTACGCCTTCCCGTACGCCGCCGCGCTGCACGTCGAGCCGGGGGATGCCCGCGTGCCGGCGGGCCGCCCGCTACGGCTGCATGCCCGGCTTGACGCCGCCGTCGGCGCTCCGCCGCGGACGCCGCCGGTGGTCGTCATGACGGACGGCGCGGACGCGCGGCAGGCGGTCGAGATGGTTGCCGCCGGCGACGGGACGTACAGTCTCGACATTCCCGCGGTCGACAACAGCTTTTCCTATCACGTGCGCGCCGCGTCGCTCACGTCGGCGCGGTACGAGGTTACCGCGCTGCACGCGCCGCGGGTGGAGCGGGTCGACGTCGCGTACCGCTACCCGCCTTCAATCGGTTTGTCCCCGCGGATCGAGATTGACGGCGGGGATGTTCAGGCGCCGCCCGGCACGCGCGTCACCGTCACCGTGCGGATGAGCAAGCCGGTGGAGCAGGCCGCGATCGCCCGAGACTCCGGCGGGCATACGACACTGGCGCCGGCCGGCGACCCGCGGATCCTGGCCGGCACTTTCGAAGTGCTGGCCGACGACACCTACCGCATCGCGGCGGTAGACGCCGACGGACTGCCCAACCCGGCGGGCATCGACTACTTCATCCGGGCAATTCGTGACATGCCGCCCGCGGTGGAGATTATGCGTCCCGGCGGCGACCGCGAAATCACGCCGCTCGAGGAGGTGGTGGTCGAGGCGCGCGCCGAGGACGACTACGGGCTGCGCCGGTTCGAGCTGGTGTACGGCGTTCCCGGACGTCCGGATCGGGTCGTCAGCCTGCAGCACGACGACGGCGCGGCGCGCGCCGCCGGCGCCCATACCATCTTCGCCGAGGAGCTGTCGCTGGAGCCGGGCAGGTTCATCACGTATCACGTGCGCGCGCGCGACAGCGGCGCCGGCGAGACGCGCAGCGACATCTATTTCCTCCAGGTGCGGCCGTTCGGACGCGAGTTCGAGGAGGCCCGCAGCCAGGACTCGACCGGCATGCCGACGGACGAGCTGGCCCGGCTCGCGGAGTTGCAGAAGGAGATTATCGTCGCCACCTGGAAGCTGGACGGCCGGCCGCCGGACGAGCGGGCGGCGGCGGACCTGGAGACCGTTGCGGACGCCCAGAACGATGTGTCGCTGGCGGCCCGCGTGCTGGCGTCGCGGCTGCGGCCGCCGGCCCCCGCGGCGGATACGGGCGCCGGCGACGAGACCCGCGAGGTGCAGGAGGCGCTCGCCGCGGCCGTCGAGGCGATGACCGCGGCCGAGGCCGGTCTGCGGGCCGGCCGGCCCGGCGTCGCGGTGCCGCACGAGATGGCGGCGCTCGACCACCTGCTGCGGGCGCGCGATGAATCCAGCCGCACGCAGGTGCAGCCGCCAACCACCCAGGGCGCGCGCGGAGGCGGTCGCGGCGCGCAGGAAGACCTGTCCGCGCTGTTCGACCGTGAGCTGCGCCGCGATCAGCAGACCAACTACGAGAGCCGGCCGCAGCAGGCGGAGCAGTCTGCGGAGGCCGGGGACGACGCGTTGCGGCAGCGGCTGCAGGAGCTCGCCCGCCGCCAGGAGGATCTGAACCGCCGCCAGCAGGATCTGGCGGACGAGCCGGAGGATGGGCAGGCGGCCGAGCGTATGCTCGAGCGGCTGGCGCGCGAGCAGGAGGAAATCCGCCGGCAGATGGAGGAGCTCGGACGCGAGCTGGCGCGGCCCGAGCGGCAGGGCGCCGGGCGTCCGCCCGATGCGCGCGCGGCGCGGGAAGCCGCCGAGCAGATGCGGCGCGCCGCGGACGAGCTGGGACGCGGCGACCCGTCGCAGGCGGCCGAGAGCGGCCGTCAGGCGCTGGACGGTCTGCGCGAGCTGGGGCGGAGTCTGGGTGACGGCCCGCCGCGCGGCGGCCGGCGGGGCCGGATTGGCGACCTCCAACTGGAAGCGCAGCAGATTGCCGGACTTCAGCGGCAGCTTGCAGCCGAGTCCGGCCGCGCGGAGGAAGCGCCCGATGGACGCGCGCCCGACGGTCGCCGCGCCGAGCGCCAGAGCCGTCTCGCCGACCGCGTCGAGGCGCTGGCCAGCCGTATCGATCAGGCGCAACCGGGGGCGTCCGACGGTGAGCAGCAGGCGCTGGACGGTGCGTCGCGGACGCTGGCCGAGGAGGACGTCGCACGACGCATGCGCGACCTCGCGGAGGAATGGCGCCGCGACGGCGCGGCGGAGGACGATGCGGCGGCCACTGGCACGGAGGCCGGCGGCAGGCGGGACGATGGGCAGTCCCGCGGCGTGGATCCGGACCGCGCGGGGGAGTCCCCGGGGCGGCTGGCCCGGGCGCTGGAGCGCGTGGCCGGGGTGCTGGCCGGCGCCGGTGACGAGCCGGGCGCCGATCGCGGGCGGCTGGCGGCCGAGCTGGAGGCCGCCCAGGAGCTGCGGCGTCGGTTGGCGGAGATCGGCCAGCGCCCGCAGGGTGCGGCGCCGGGACGCGAGCCGGCCGCCCGTTCCGAGGCCGGCCCGGCGGCGCAGGGGGGCGGCATCGACGGCGTGCTGGACGAGTTGGCCCGCGCCCGGCCGGACCTGCAGCCCGACCTGGAGCAGTGGGCGCAGCACTGGTGGAGCGAGGCGGCGCCGGGCACCGACGCCGGGCGGCAGGATTTGTCCGCCTGGACCAGCCTGTACAGCGAGCTGCAGGTGCTGCTGGACGAGTTCGAGGCGTCCCGCGCACGCGCGCTCGCCGGCGACCCGGAGAATGAACGGCCGGCCCTGGGCGCCGCCGAGTCCCTGCCGGCGCCGTACCGCCGCATGGTCGACGAGTACTACCGATCGCTCGCTGAGCGGCAGCAGCATCCTTAGATGGGGCTGCGCCCCAAACCCCCGGCCAGCCCTGGCAGCCCGTGGCAAAAGTCCCGCTGCATTCGACCGTGTGTGGACGCCTCCGTGAATGCAAGCTTTTTCTGCGTGTCCTCGTTCTGCTTTCCGACTC
>JAGWAI010000011.1:616-22010 GCA_021296485.1 Acidobacteriota bacterium | reverse complement strand
AAGGGGCTGCGGTTCGCGATACGCGAAGGCGGGCGGACGGTCGGCTCGGGGACGATCACCGAAATCATCGAGTAACCGGCCGGGGTCGGGGCGCAGCCCCAAGTGTTAGGAGACGACGAGCCTTGCAGCAGTCGTCTCCCGGCCCGCACGGCGGGCCGCGGCGCGGGGCTCTACGGGGTCCCCGCCAGCAGCCGCCGGGGAATTGGGGCGCAGCCCCAAGTGGTAGGAGGCGACGAGATGGCGACGTTCAGCGACAAGATTCGTATCCGCCTCAGGGCGTACGACTATCGCGTGCTGGACCAGTCGACGACCGAGATCGTCGATACCGCCCGGCGCACGGGAGCGCGGCTGGCCGGTCCGATCCCGCTGCCGACGGACACGAACAAGTGGACGGTGCTGCGGTCGCCGCACGTCGACAAGAAGTCGCGCGAGCAGTTCGAGATTCGCACGCACAAGCGCCTGATCGATATTTTCGAGCCGACGCCGCAGACGGTCGATGCGTTGATGAAGCTCGACCTGCCGGCGGGTGTCGACGTCGAGATCAAGGCGTTCGGAAAGGAACACGGCTAACCGCGCTGGCGCGGGACAGAGTCATGGTTACCGGGATTATCGGACGCAAGATCGGGATGACCCAGGTGTTCGACGACAAGGGGACCGCGTTGCCGGCGACGGTTCTCTCCGCCGGTCCCTGCGTCGTAGTGCAGCGCAAGACGGTTGAACGGGACGGGTACGACGCGGTGCAGCTCGGTCTTGTGGAAGACCGGCCGGCTCGTGTCTCGAAGCCGCTCGCGGGTCACTACCGCCGGTCGGGCGTGGAGGCGGACAAGGTCCGTCTCAGCGGCGTCCGGGAAGTCGCGGTAGTCGATGACCAGTCGGGCGACACGCCTCAGGACGGCGAGCAGGTGCGTGTATCGCTGTTTGCCGCAGGGGATCAGGTGGATGTGGTCGGCGAGAGTCGTGGCCGCGGGTTTCAAGGGGTCATCAAGCGGCATGGCTTCGGCGGCGGCCGGGCAACCCACGGGTCCATGTTTCACCGCGCGCCCGGCTCCATCGGGCAGTCGTCCTATCCGTCGCGCGTGCTCAAGGGGATGCGGGGTCCGGGACGGATGGGCGGCGATCGGGTGACCGTGCGCAATCTGCGCGTCATCCAGGTGGATGTCGAGAACAACCGGCTCGTCGTGAAGGGCGCCGTGCCGGGGGCGCCGGGCGGTCATGTGCTCATTCGGCGCGCGGTGGCGCCGCACCGCCAGCCGGTCGTGCCCGTGCAGGACACGACCAAGAAGAAGCGCAGATGATTGCGGCAGGGCGCTGACGCGCGCCGGACGGGCGAGAACTGCAGATGACGTTGGACGTGGTCAACCGGCAGAACGAAAAGGTCGGCTCGATCGAACTCGGCGAGGAAGCTTTCGGCGGCCAGGCCGACCTCGGGCTGGTGTGGGAGTCGGTCGTGCAGCAGAACGCGGCAGCGCGGCGCGGCACGCACCACACCAAGACCCGCGGGGAGGTACGCGGCTCCGGCAGGAAGCCGTGGCGGCAGAAGGGAACCGGCCGCGCGCGCGTCGGCGAGATCCGCAATCCGCTGTGGCGGACCGGCGGCACGGTGTTCGGTCCGCGCACGCGCAGCTACGCGTACTCGTTGCCGAAGAAGGTGGTGCGCCGCGCGCTGCGGGCCGCGCTGGTCCAGAAGCTGCACGACGGCTCGGTGACCGTGGTCGATCAATTGTCCGTCGACGAACCGAAGACCAGTCAGGCGGTGGAGTTGCTGGCGCAGCTCGATGTGGCGGGTTCGGCGCTGCTGGTCGATACGAAATGCGGGGAGCATCTCAGGCTGGCGGTGCGGAATCTGTCGAAGGTGCGCGTCGTCGACTCCAATCGGTTGACCGCCAGGGACGTCGCAGCCGCGGCCCGGATTCTGGTGACGCCGGCCGCGGTCGAACATCTCGAGAAGGTGTTGGCATCGTGAATCAGACCGACGTCATCCGGCGGGCCATCGTGACCGAGAAATCATCTGTGCAGATGGAGGACCGGCAGACTCTCCTGTTCGAGGTGGCCAAGGCGGCGACCAAGGTGGACGTCAAGCGGGCGGTCGAGCACCTGCTCGGAGTGAAGGTGGCGGACGTACGGACCGCGATCGCCCACGGCAAGATGAAGCGGCAGGGCCGTTTCGTGGGGCAGCGGCCGGATTGGAAGAAGGCCTACGTCCGTCTGAAGCCGGGCGAGAAGCTGCCGGAGTTCCTCGAGGGCTCTTAGAGGCGACACGCAAGGGCAAACGATGGCTACGCGCAAGTACAAGCCGACGTCGGCGGGCCGGCGATTCCAGTCCGCGCACGACTTCGACGAGCTCACGACGGACCGGCCGTACCGGCCGCTCACCGAGGCGCTCAAGAAGTCCGGCGGACGGAACAACCGGGGCGAGGTGACGTTGTGGTGGCGGGGAGGCGGTCACAAGCGCGCCTACCGCGTCGTCGACTTCCGGCGCGACAAGCGCGACGTGCCGGCGAAGGTGACAACCATCGAATACGACCCGAACCGCTCGGCGCGGATCTCGCTCGTGACGTACGCGGACGGCGAGAAGCGTTACATCCTGCACCCGGTAGGCCTGAAGGTCGGCGACACCATCGTGGCCAGCGAGCGGGCGGACATCGTGCCGGGCAACGCCATCCCGCTCAGGAACATTCCGCTGGGCACGGTCGTGCACAACGTAGAGCTGCGTCCGGGCAAGGGTGGGCAGATTGCCCGCAGCGCCGGGTCGGCGGTGCAGGTGGTGGCCAAGGAAGGCAAGTACGTGACCGTCCGGCTGCCCTCCGGTGAGACCCGCCTGGTGACCCGCGACGGTCTGGCCACCATCGGACGGGTCGGCAACGTCGACCACGGGAACGTGTCGATCGGCAAGGCAGGGCGGAACCGCTGGCGGGGCAAGCGGCCGCACGTCTGCGGCAACTCCATGAATCCGGTCGACCATCCGCTCGGCGGTGGCGAGGGCCATGCCGCCGGCGGAAGGCATCCGGTATCGCCGTGGGGTCAGCCGGCCAAGGGTTTCAAGACGCGCCGGCGCAAGCCGTCGGACAAATTCATCCTGCAGCGGAAGAAGCGTAAGCGCTCAAGGTAGGGCTGGAGATCTGTTGCGATGAGTCGATCGCTCAAGAAGGGACCGTTCGTCGACATTCCGCTCCTCGAGAAGATCGAGGCGATGAATCGGAACAGCGACCGCAAGGTCGTCAAGACCTGGTCGCGACGGTCGACTGTCGTGCCGGAGATGATCGGCCACACGCTCGCGGTGCACAACGGGAAGAAGTTCGTGCCGATCTACATCAGCGAGAACATGGTGGGGCACAAGCTCGGGGAATTCGCGCCGACCCGCACCTTCCGCGGCCATACCGGCCGCGGTGAGAAGGTAGCGGGCGTCGCCAGGGGCGGTCGGTGATGGAAGGCCGGGCCACGGCGCGCTACGTCCGGACGTCGGCCCAGAAGGCCAAGCTCGTCTTGGATCTCATCCGCGGGCGCATGGTTGACGAGGCACTGGCAGTCCTGCGGTTCACGCGAAAGAGTGTCGCGAAGGACATTTCGAAGGTGCTCCGTTCGGCCGTCGCCAACCTGCAGCAGCGGGAGGGCGCCAGCGGCGACACGGATCGCCTGTGGGTCGACGAGTGCTACGCCAACCAGGGTCCGTCGCTCAAGCGGATCCGCCCGGCGCCAATGGGCCGCGCGTTTCGCATCACCAAGCGGACGTCGCATCTGACGGTGTGCGTGCGGGAACAGCCGGAAGCAGTAACCGCGATCGCGGCGGACGCACCCGAGGCGGCGGCTGCAGGGAGTGCTGCGACAGGCGGCTCAGCAGCCGCCGGCCGCGCACCCCGGCGACGGCGGCGCGGCCGATCCGGACGCTGAGAGGAACGGACAGGTACACGGCATGGGACAGAAGGTTCACCCGTACGGGTTTCGACTCGGGTTCAACAAGACCTGGCGCTCGCGCTGGTACGCGGATCGTGACTACGCCGCGTTGCTGCACGAGGACCTCGGCCTGCGCGCAGATCTCAAGAAGCGCTTCTCCCATGCCGGCGTGTCGAAGATCGACATCGAACGGGCCGCCAACAAGCTGAAGCTCGACATCCATACGTCCCGGCCGGGCATCATCATCGGCCGCAAGGGAACGGAGGTCGAAAAGCTGAAGACCGACATTCAGAAGCGTACGAGCCGCGATGTATTCATCAACATCCAGGAGATCCAGAAGCCGGAGCTGGATGCGCAGTTGATCAGCGAGTCGGTCGCTTTGCAGCTCGAAAAGCGCGTCGCGTTCCGGCGGGCCATGCGCAAGGCGGTCGAGTCGGCGCTGCGGTTCGGCGCGCGCGGCATCAAGGTGCGCGTCGGCGGGCGTCTGAACGGCGCCGAGATTGCGCGGTCCGAGTGGTATCTGCACGGTCAACTGCCGCTGCAGACGCTGCGCGCGGACATTGATTACGGGTTCTGGGAGGCGCGCACCACCTACGGCGTCATCGGCGTGAAGGTCTGGCTCTACAAGGGCGAGCGCCTCGAGCCGCAGACCGGCCGCGAGGAGGAATACCGCACGCCGCGCATGGCCCGCGCCTAGCGCTCAGGAGAGATTCACCATGTTGATGCCGAAGAAGGTCAAGCATCGGAAGCAGCATCGCGGGCGCATGGCCGGCAAGGCGTGGCGCGGCTCGAGCGTGGCGTTCGGCGATTACGGGTTGAAGGCGCTTGAGGCGCACTGGATTACCGATCGGCAGATTGAGGCGGCCCGTGTTGCGATGACGCGTTTCATCAAGCGCGGCGGCAAGATTTGGGTACGCGTGTTTCCGGACAAGCCCATCACCAAGAAACCCCAGGAAACCCGGATGGGCAAGGGCAAGGGGGCGCCGGAGCAGTGGGTCGCCGTCGTGCGGCCGGGGAAGATTCTGTTCGAGATGGAGGGCGTGAGCGCGGAGATGGCGGAACGCGCGATGCGTCTGGCGGCGGCCAAGCTGCCGATACACACGAAGTTCGCTACCCGGTTTGGTGAGGGCGGCGGCGCATGACGGACATCAACGAGTTGCGGGAGCTGGGCGTCGAGGATCTCAGGCAGCGCCGGGAAGAGCTCGACGATCAGGTGTTTCGCTTGCGTATCCAGAAGTCGATGGGACAGACGGATGCCGCAAACAAGATGCGCCAGTTGCGCCGCGACCGCGCGCGGGTGATGACGCTGCTGCGGGAGCGGGAGCTTGCGGAGGCGGCGCAGAGCCGCTGACGGACGAGGGCGGGCAGGGAAGACGAAACGATGGCCAACAAGCGGGAAGTGATCGGCCTGGTAGTCCGGGACAAGCTGGACAAGGGAGTCGTCGTCGCCGTCGAACGCCGCGTGCGGGGCGCCGTATATGGCAAGATCCGGCGGCGGACGACACGGTTCATGGCCCATGACGAAGAGAACAGCGCCCACGTGGGTGACCGCGTCGCGCTCGTCGAATCGCGGCCGCTCAGCAGCCGGAAGCGGTTTGTCGTCAGCCGTGTGGTCGAGCGGGCCCGTATTGTGTAGGAGTCCATGGTGAAAGCCCCACTGCATTCGACCGGCGATGCATCCCGCCTGGGCGGCGTTGCTCGTCGCTCACATATTGGGAATATGCTCGCTCCTCGCGCCTTGCCAGCCGGGCGCCTCCCCGGTCTCTGTGCGACGCGGGGTTTCACCACGGACTCCTGAGGACGGACACACCATGATTCAGATGCAGTCCGTGCTCGACGTTGCCGACAATTCCGGCGCCCGGAAGATTGCCGTAATCAATCCGCTCGGCGGCTCGACCGGCCGCTACGCGCGGCTCGGGGATCTCGTGACCGCTTCCGTCAAGGAGGCGACGCCAGCCTCGGCCGTCAAGAAGGGCCAGGTAGTCAAGGCCGTTATCGTCAGGACGCACAAGGAGCACCGCCGGCGGGACGGCAGCTACATCCGGTTCGACCGCAACGCCGCGGTGCTGGTCAACGAGCAGAACGAGCCGATAGGGACCCGTGTATTCGGTCCCGTCGCCCGCGAATTGCGTGAGCGGAAGTTCATGAAGATCATCTCGCTGGCGCCTGAGGTGCTCTGAGCGCGGCGATTCGGATTGCGACTAGATGTCCAGACTCCAGACTCCGGTTCGTAAGAACGACAACGTGGTGGTCACCACCGGCAAGGACCGCGGCAAGCGCGGCCGCGTGCTGAAGGTGGTGCCGACCCGGAACCGCCTGGTGATAGAGGGCGTGAACTTCATCAAGCGCCATACCCGGCCGAACCCGCAGCGCAACATCAAGGGCGGGGTCGTCGAGCGCGAAGGCTCCATACACGCGTCGAACGTGCAGCTCATCTGCCCGGAGTGCGGCGCGCCGACGCGGATCGGACATCAACTGCTGGGTGACGGGCGCAAGATACGCATTTGCCGCAAGTGCGACGGAGCGGTGGACAAGTGAGCCAGCTGCAGGAACGTTATCGTGACACGGTGGTCCCGGCGCTCCGCAAGGAGTTCGGATACACGAGCGTCATGGCGGTGCCGAAAATCGAGCGCGTCGTGGTCAACATGGGGCTGGGCGAGGCCACGCAGAACCCGAAGCTGATCGAGGCGGGCGCGGACGAGTTGATGCGCATCACCGGACAGAAGCCGGTGACGACCAGGGCCCGCAAGTCGGTGGCGGCCTTCAAGCTGCGGCAGGGGATGGCCATCGGAACGATGGTGACGCTGCGCGGCGAGCGGATGTACGAGTTTCTCGACCGCCTGATCTCGATTGCGCTCCCGCGCGTGCGGGACTTCCGGGGCATCTCGCCGAACGGTTTCGACGGCCGCGGGAACTATACGTTGGGGCTCCGCGATCAGCTGATTTTCTTGGAAATCGACTACATGAAGGTCGATCAGTCTCGCGGAATGAATGTCTGCGTCGTAACGACCGCCAGGACGGACGATGAGGGGAGGATGTTGCTGAAGCTGCTGGGGATGCCCTTCAGGGCGAGCCAGTAAGCGACTGCGCGGCCCCTGAGGCCGCCGGGTGACAGTCACCGATGTCGACAATCGCAAAGAAAGTCAAGGAGCTCAAGCCGCCGAAGTTCAAGGTCCGCGCGCGGAATCGTTGCCGGCGATGCGGCCGGCCGCGCGGCTACCTCCGCAAGTTCCAGTTGTGCCGTCTGTGTTTCCGCAAGCTGGCTCTCGAGGGAGAGATTGCCGGCGTGACGAAGAGCAGCTGGTAGCCCGCCGGACGGCCGCGCGAAACCGTGGGCCGCAGGGGGTGATGGGGGTGCGTGAGAAGGTGAGACGAGAGAGGTCGAGGGCTGATGCCTGATCAGATTGCTGACATGCTATCGAGGATACGTAACGCGACATCCGGGCGGCAGGCGCGAGTTGACGTGCCGGCCTCGAGACTGAAGCTCGAGATCTCGCGAATCCTCCAGAGCGAAGGATATGTTCAGGGGTTCAAGATCGTCGAGGTGCCGGGTCGACGCGGCACGCAGCCGAGAAAGATGATCCGCATCGCACTGAAGTACGGCCCACGCGGCCAGCGGGTGCTGTCGGGACTCGAGCGCGTGAGCCGTCCGGGCCGCCGGGTGTACTTCGCGCGGGACAAGGCCCCGCCGGTGCTCGCCGGCCTGGGAACGAGCATCCTGACGACATCGCGGGGTGTAATGACCGGCCGCGATGCCGCGAAGGTCGGCGTGGGCGGCGAGGTGTTGTGCAATGTCTGGTAAGACATCGGCGAAGGGCGTGGTGAGGACATGTCACGCATAGGCAGGCTGCCGATTCCTCTGCCCGCCGGCGTCACCGCGCGCGTTGCCGCGGATGCGGTCGAGGTGAAGGGGCCCAAGGGGTCGCTCCGGCAGCTGATTCCGCCCGGGATTCTGTTCGAGGAAAAGGGCGGGCAGTTGTGCGCGCAGCCGGTGCGGCCGGCCGACCGCTCGGCGAGCAAGTTTCACGGTCTGGCCCGCAGCCTGGTGGCGAACGCCGTGCACGGAGTGTCGCAGGGGTTCACGAAGGAGCTCGACATCGTCGGCATCGGATACCGCGCGGAGGTGTCCGCAGCGGAGGTCGTCTTCCATCTGGGGTATTCGCATCCGGTGCCGTTTCCCATACCGGACGGTATCCGGATTGCCGTCGACAAACAGAATCACATCACTGTGGCCGGTATCGACCGGCAGCGGGTCGGCCAGGTCGCGGCCGACATCCGCGCGCTCCGCAAGCCGGATCCGTACAAACAGAAGGGGATCCGCTATACGGGTGAGGTGCTCAAGAAGAAGGTCGGCAAGACCGGGGCATAGCCGATGAAGATCAAGACCAAGAAGGATCGCCGCAACCGCATCCGGCTGCGGCAGCGTCGGCGGATCAGCGGAACCGCCGCCCGCCCGCGGCTTGCCGTTTCCCGGAGTCTGGCGCACATCTCCGTGCAGTTGATTGACGATCACGCCGGCCGCACCCTGGCGGCCGCGTCGAGCCACGAGGCAAGCGTGCGCGCAAGGTTCGAAAACGGGGCCCGGGGCAGCAACGTGGCGGGTGCCTCGGTCGTTGGCCGCGTCGCTGCCGAGCGGCTGCTCGAGCAGGGCGTCAAACAGGCTGTATTCGATCGCGGCGGCCGCTTGTACCACGGCCGCGTACGCCGCGTAGCCGAGGCCGCGCGCGAAGCCGGCCTGGAGTTCTAGGCATGAGAGAGACACGACCGAAGATCGACATCACGATGCTCGACTTGAAAGATACGGTCGTGTCGATCAACCGGGTTACCAAGGTTGTCAAGGGCGGCAAGAACCTGAGCTTCAGCGCGCTGGTCGTCGTTGGCGACGGGTTGGGGCATGTCGGCTTCGCGGTCGGCAAGGCCAAGGAAGTGCCGTCGGCCATCAAGAAGGGGATCGAGGCGGCCAAGAAGACGCTCGTGCGCGTGCCGCTGCAGGGGACGACCATCCCGCATACGATCGTGGGTCGCTTCGGCGCAGGAAGCGTGCTGTTGAAGCCGGCGCCCGAGGGGACCGGCATCATCGCCGGCGGCGCCGTCCGGGCGGTCGTCGAGTCGGCCGGCATACACAACATCCTTACGAAGTCGCTCGGTTCCGACAATCCGCACAACGTCGTGCGCGCCACCTTCGTGGGCCTGTCGGAGCTGAAGGACCCGGTGACGGTCGCCCGCCTGCGCGGTGTCGAGCTGTCGCTGGGCGACGACGACGAGACGGCAGCGGGGCAGGAGGCAGCCGAGTCATGAGACGCGGCCAGAGGAACGAGACGGCGCCGCGCGTCAAGGTGACCCTTGTACGCAGCACCATCGGGTACAACAAGCGGCAGGCGCTCGTGGTGCGAGGACTCGGTCTGCGGCGCATCGGCCACTCCGTGGAAGTCGTCGACAACCCGTCCATCCGCGGCATGCTGCACAAGGTTCGCCATCTCGTCCGCGTCGGATAGGAAATCATGGATCTCAGCAACCTGCATCCACCCGAAGGCGCACGGCGCAAGAAGAAGCGCGTAGGCCGAGGCGAGGGCTCCGGAACCGGCGTGACGTCCGGCCGCGGGCACAAGGGCGCCAAGTCGCGGTCCGGGTTCAAGCGCAAGCGCGGCTTCGAGGGCGGCCAGATGCCGTTGCACCGGCGCGTGCCGAAGCGCGGGTTCCACAACCCGTTTCGCGTGGAGTACGCCGTGGTCAATCTCGACACGCTGTCCGAGCGGTTCGACGAAGGTGCCGAGGTGACGCCGGAGCTGCTCCGCGAGCGGCGCATCGTGCGCGAATCGCGGGCGCTGGTCAAGGTGCTGGCGCGCGGCGAGTTGTCGAAGAAGCTGATCGTGAAGGCGCACCGCTTCAGCGCGCAGGCGAGCAAGGCAATCGCCGCTGCCGGTGGTCAGGCTGAAGTCCTGCCGGCCGGCGCGGGGAGGTAGTCCTCCGGATGTTCGAGAACATCAGGAACATCTTCGCGATTCCGGACCTGCGCCGGCGCGTGCTGTTCACGCTTTCCATCCTCGCCGTGTACCGCGTCGGGAGCCATATTCCGACGCCGGGCGTGAATACCGAAGCGCTTGCGCTGCTCGCGGAACAGGCGGCCGGAACGATGTTCGGCCTGTATGACATGTTCTCCGGCGGCAACCTGTCGCAGGTCACGATATTCGCACTGGGCATCATGCCCTACATCAGCGCGTCCATCATTCTCCAGTTGCTCACGGTTGTGTGGCCGTATCTGGAACGGCTCTCCAAGGAAGGCGAGCTGGGGCGGCGCAAGATCACCCAGTACACGCGCTACGGCACGATTCTGCTGTGCGTTGTGCAGGCGATGGCCATCGCGATCTTCCTCGAGCGCCAGACGAACATCGCCGGCGGCCTGCCGCTCGTCTACGAGCCGGGCTGGGGTTTCCGCTTCATGACGGTCCTGACGCTGACAACCGGCACCGGGTTCATTATGTGGCTGGGCGAGCAGATCACGGAACGGGGCGTCGGCAACGGGATGTCGCTGATCATCTTCGCCGGCATCGTCGTCGGCCTGCCTACCGCCGTGCTGACCACGCTGGACCAGATGCGGACCGGACAGATGGGCCTCATCCGCGTCCTGCTTCTGCTGACCGTGATGATCCTCGTCGTCGGGGCGGTCGTGTTCATCGAGCGCGGGCACCGGCGTGTCACCGTGCAGTACGCCAAGCGGATGGTCGGGCGGCGCATGTACGGCGGCAGCAGCACGCACATTCCGCTGAAGGTAAACACCGGCGGCGTGATTCCGGTCATTTTCGCCTCGTCGATCATCGCGTTTCCGGCGACGATCGCCACCGCGTTCCCGGCCGGGGGCTGGGGCCAGGCGATAACGGATCAGCTGCGGAACGGGATGCCGCTGTACTACCTGCTGTACATGGCGGGCATCATCTTCTTCGCCTATTTCTACACCGCAATCATCTTCAATCCGGACGACGTGGCGGAGAACATGCGGAAGTACGGCGGGTTCATCCCCGGCATCCGGCCGGGCAAGCGGACCGCCGAGCATATCGATACCATCCTGACCCGCATCACGCTGGTCGGATCGATTTATCTGGCGCTGGTGGCGGTGCTGCCCGATCTGCTGATTGCCGGCTTCCGGGCCGACGCGGTGCCGTTCATCGGCGACCAGCTCGACACGCTGCTGCCGCGCTTCATTACGGACGGCATGGGCGTGACGTTCTACTTCGGCGGAACGTCGCTGCTGATCATCGTCGGGGTTTCGATGGACACGGTGCAGCAGGTCGAGTCGCAGTTGATCATGCGGCACTACGACGGGTTCATGAAGAAGACCCGCATCAAGGGTCGACGCGGATAGGCCGGCATGAAACGATGGCGCTGAATCTGGTGATGCTGGGTCCGCCGGGGGCCGGCAAGGGGACGCAGGCGGTCCGCGTGGAGCAGGAGCGCGGCATTCCGCAGATATCCACCGGGGATATCCTGCGCGAAGCGGTCCAGGCGGGCACGGACCTCGGGCGGCAGGCGCAGGCGGTCATGGAGCGGGGCGAGCTGGTCAGCGATGCGCTGATCGTCGAGATAGTGCGCGAACGTCTGGCACGCGGCGATACGCGCGACGGTTTCATACTGGACGGATTTCCGCGCACGGTCGCGCAGGCGGAGGCGCTCGATCGCATCCTGGCCGGACGCGACCCGCTGGTCGTCGTCGAGTTGAGCGTTCTGGATCAGGCGCTCGTGGAGCGGCTCTCCCGGCGGCGCGTGTGCGGCGATTGTGGGGCGACGTACGGCGCCGGCAGCGGGGCCGTTCCGGCTGCCTGCACGCGCTGCGGCGCGGCGCTCGTGGCGCGCAAGGATGATCGCGAGGAGGTCGTGCAGGAACGGCTCCGGGTATATCGGGAGCAGACCGAGCCGCTGGTGGCGTTCTACCGGGATCGGCCGAGTTTCCGGCGCGTGGATGGGAATCAAGCCGCGGACGCGGTGCGACTTGCCATCGCCGGCGCGATCGATGCCGCGCAGGCGGCTATTCGGGTCCAGTCGTCGCCAGCGGTCTGAGGAACCGGGCCAGATGATTGTGTACAAGTCGCCTGAGGAAGTCGAGAAGATGCGCGCGGCCAACGCGCTCGTCGCTGGCGTGCTCGGCGAATTGGCGGCGACGGTCGAGCCGGGCGTGACGGCGCAGGAGCTGGACGCGGTCGCGGAGACGCGCGTACGCGAGGCGGGCGCGATCCCGGCCTTCAAGGGGTATCACGGGTACCCCGCCACGTTGTGCGTCTCGATCAACGATGCCGTGGTGCACGGCATTCCGTCGCCGCGCGAACTGGTGGCGGGTGACATCGTATCGCTCGACATGGGCGTGGTTCTGGACGGGTACTATGGCGACAGCGCGCTGACGGTGGGCGTCGGCGCGATCTCGGATGAGGCGACGGAGCTGCTGGCGGTCACCCGCGATGCCCTGCATCTGGCGATCGACCGCGCGCGCGTCGGAGGCCGGGTTTCCGACCTTGGCCATGCCGTCCAGCACCACGTCGAGTCGCGCGGATTCTCGGTGGTCCGGGAATTCGTCGGGCACGGCATCGGGACCCGGCTGCACGAGGAACCGCAGGTTCCCAACTACGGCCGGCCGGGCCGCGGTCCGTATCTCAAGGAAGGCATGGTGCTCGCCATCGAGCCGATGGTGAATGCCGGCCTACCCGCGGTGCGCGTGCTCGATGACGGCTGGACGGCGGTGACCGTCGACGGCAGCCTTTCCGCGCATTTCGAGCATTCGGTCGCGGTGTTGAAGGACGGCCCGGTCATATTGAGCCGGCTCGATTGAGCGCTTGGGGGATGGCATGAAGGTTCGAGCATCGGTTCGCAGGCTGTGTGACAAGTGCAAGATCATTCGCCGGCACGGGGTTGTGCGGGTGCTCTGCAGCAATCCGAAGCACAAGCAGCGGCAGGGGTGACGGAGCAATGGCACGAATCGCGGGCGTAGATCTTCCACGAACGAAACGGATCGAGGTCGGGTTGACCTATATCTTCGGCATCGGTCCGGCGCGGGCGTCGACCATGCTGCAGGCGGCCGGCGTCGACGGCAACATCCGCGTCAAGGACCTGACCGAGGATGACGTCCGCAGGATCGGCCGCGTCGTCGAAGAGCACGGCGGCGTCGAGGGCGACCTGCGCAAGGAGATCTCGGTCAACATCAAGCGGCTGATGGAGATCGGCTGCTACCGAGGGCTGCGGCATCGCCGCAACCTGCCGGTTCGAGGTCAGCGGACGAATACGAATGCACGCACCAGGAAGGGACCCCGCAAGGGTGCCGTGGCGAAGAAGAAGACGAAGTAGCCCGGAGAGAGGACATTGATGGCCAAGAGCGATGCTGCCGGCACGACGGGGTCGGCGCCCGCGAAGCGCAAGCGGCGGAAAACCGGGAAGACCTTCAAGAAGCGGGGCGAGAAGCGCGTCGTGCATCACGGCGTGGTGCACATCCAGGCGTCGTTCAACAACACCATCATCACTATCGCCGACGCCGAGGGCAAGGTGCTGGCCTGGTCGAGCGCCGGCGGCATCGGATTCAAGGGTTCGCGCAAGGGCACGCCGTTCGCGGCGACGCAGGCGGCGATCAACGCCGGGCATGGGGCCAAGACGTTTGGGGTGCGGTCGGTCGACGTGCTGGTCAAGGGGCCCGGCGCCGGCCGGGAGTCGGCCATACGGGCGCTGCAGACGTCGGTCGGGCTGGAAGTGAAATCGATTCGGGACGTGACCCCGATTCCGCACAACGGGTGTCGCCCGCCGAAGCGCCGGCGGGTCTGAGAGGGCAGAGGGAATATGGCGCGATACGCGGGTCCGGTGTGCCGGCTGTGCCGGCGGGAGGGGATGAAGCTGTTCCTCAAGGGGGAACGGTGCTATGGCGAGAAGTGCGCCATCGACCGGCGCAACGTGCCGCCGGGGCAGCACGGCAAGGGCCGTCGCGCACGCCTGCTGGGATATGGTCTGCAGCTTCGCGAGAAGCAGAAGGTGCGCCGCATGTACGGCGTGCTGGAGCGTCAGTTCCGGCGCTACTTCGAGAAGGCGGACCGGCAGAAGGGCGTCACCGGCGAGACGTTGCTGCAGCTTCTGGAGCGCCGGTTGGACAACGTGGTCTACCGGCTCGGCTTTGCGGCGTCGCGGCCCCAGGCGCGGCAGTTGGTGCGCCACGGTCACTTCACGGTCAACGGTCGGCACACCAACGTCCCGTCGTTTTCCGTGAATGCGGGAGACGTCATCGCGGTGCGGCCCTCCAGTGCGAAGAACCCGGCCATCGCCTACGCGATGGAGGAGGTCAAGGGGCGCGGCATTCCGGAATGGCTGGAGTTGGATGGGGAGAATCTGTCGGGCAGCCTGACCGCCGCGCCGACACGCGAGCAGTTGAACCTGCCGGTGCAGGAACAGTTGATCGTGGAGCTCTATTCCAAGTAATCCGGGTGCATTCCAGGGAATGCTGAAAGGATAGAACTCAATGTTGTGGAAAAACTTCCAGCGACCCAAGCGGTTGGAGTTCGAGGCGGAGACCCTCACCGATCGGTTCGGACGCTTTTACGCGCAGCCGTTTGAACGCGGATTCGGCACGACGGTCGGCAATGCGCTCCGCCGCGTGCTGCTGTCGTCGATTGAGGGGGCCGCAGTGACGGCCGTCAAGATCGACGGCGTGCTGCACGAATTCTCACCAATCACCGGCGTGGTGGAGGATGCCACCGACATCATCCTGAACCTCAAGCAGGTACCAATCCGCATGCACGTCGACAGGACGAAGACGCTGTATGTCCGGCGCGACGAGGCAGGTGAGGTGAAGGCCGGCGATATCGAGGCCGACGCCGACGTGGAGATTCTGGAGCCGGACGTGCACATCGCCACCGTTGCTGAGGGCGGCACGCTGAGCATGGAATTGCGGGTCAACCGCGGCCGCGGATACGTGTCAGCGGACAAGAACTTCGTGGACGACCTCGGGATTGGCTGGATTCCGCTCGATTCGGTGCATTCGCCCGTCAAGAAGGTCAACTACGTGGTCGAGGCGGCGCGTCTGGGACAGACGACTGACTACGACAAGTTGACGGTGGATGTGTGGACCGACGGTTCAGTGACCGCCCGCGACGCCGTATCGCTCGGCGCTCAATTGATTCGGGACCACCTCAACATCTTCATCAACATCGACGATCCGTTGGAGCCTCCGGCGGATACGGAGCAGGTACCCGCCATGCCGGTGGCCAACGAGCACCTCGACCGCAGCGTCGAAGAGCTCGAGTTGTCGGTGCGGTCGTACAACTGCCTCAAGAACGCCGACATCAGGACCATTAGGGAGCTCGTGATCAAGACAGAATCGGAAATGCTGCGCACGAAGAACTTCGGCCGCAAGTCGCTGAGCGAGATCAAGGAACTGCTGGCCAGCATGGGCCTGAGTCTTGGCATGCGTGTGAATGAGCCCGCGGACGCCGAATCCGCGTCAACGGAATAGACAGTCATGCGCCATCGAGTTGCAAACCGGAAGCTCGGACGGGTGTCCGAGCATCGGATCGCCCTGCTGCGCAATCAGGCCACCGCGCTCATTCGCCACGAACGGATCAACACGACCGTGGCGAAGGCCAAGGCGCTGCGTCCGTTCGTGGAGCGGCTGATCACTGTCGCCAAGCGCGGGCTGGCGGAAGGCGCGGACACGAGTCGCGCGTTGCACGCCCGGCGGCTTGTCGCGCGAGACTTGGTGGATCGAACCGTGCTCAGCAAGCTGTTCGATTCGATTGCGCCGCGGTTCGCCGAGCGGCCGGGCGGCTATACGCGCCTGTTGCACAACGGGCGCCGCCAGGGAGACGATGCGCCGCTCGCCCAGGTCGAGCTGGTGGGCAGCGAGTACAAGCCGGAAACCGAGACCGCCAAGGCCGAGACGGAAGAAGCCGAGGCCGGCGTCGGCGGGCGCGTCCGCCGGGCTGCGCGGCGGATCCGGGGCGATTCGGAGAGCTCGTAAGGCGTTCCCACCAAGCGGCTCGGCCTGATTCCTACTCGCCGTCCTCCTCGTCTCCGGTCGCTTCTCCACGGTCCGCCTTCGCTGCGGCGATGACCTTCGAATGCAGGTGCGCCGGGACTTCCTCGTAGTGGGAGAACTCCATGTTGTAGGAGCCGCGGCCGCCGGTGGTGGACGTGAGCAGCTGTTCGTAGGTCAGCATTTCCGCCATCGGCACCTGCGCCTTGATGATCGTGGCGGAGCCGCGCGTCTCCATCCCGCCGATGCGGCCCCGCCGGCCGTTGAGGCTGCCCATCAGGTCGCCGGCGAACTCGCTCGGGGCGTGCACCTCGACGTCCATGACCGGCTCGAGGAGCGTCGGGCGCGCCCGCGACATCGCGTCACGGAAGGCCAGGCGCCCCGCCATCTTGAACGACATCTCGTTGGAGTCCACCGCGTGGAACTGACCGTCGTGCAGGGTCACGCGGAAGTCGACCATCGGGTAGCCGGCGAGAAAGCCCTTGGCGCGCGCTTCGTGGATCCCCTTCTCCACCGCAGGAATGAACTGCCGGGGGATCGACCCGCCGAAAATCTCGTTGGCGAATTCGAAGTCCTGTCCGCGGGGCAGCGGTTCGACCCGGATCTTGCAGTCGCCGAATTGCCCGTGGCCGCCGGTCTGCTTCTTGTGGCGCCCGTGCGCCTCCGTGGCCGCAGTGATCGTTTCGCGGTAGGGGATGCGCGGCAGCTTCAGATTCACCTCCACACCGAAGCGGCGCTTCAGCTTGGCGACGGTTACCTCGATGTGAAGCTGCCCCTGCCCGGAAAGCAGCAGCTGCTGCGTCTGCGGGTCCCGCGCATAGCGGATGGTTGGATCCTCCTCCTGCAACCGCTGCAGCGAGGTGCTGATCTTCTCCTCGTCGCCGCGGCTCTTCGGCTCGATGGCGTACGACAGCACGGGCTCGGCAAAAGCGATGGGCGCGAAAGAGAGCGTGCTCGCCGCGTCGCACAGCGTGTCGGAGGTGTGCGTGTCCCGGAGCTTGGTCACCGCCCCGATGTCGCCGGCGTTCACCCGCGCGACCGCATTTTGCGTCTTGCCCTGCATGACGGCCAGACTGCCGAGCCGTTCCGGCGACCCTTTCGTCGCGTTCTGCACCGTCTCATCGGACGCCAGCGCGCCCGCGGCCACGCGGAACAGCGTGATCCGGCCGGCAAACGGATCGGCAATCGTCTTCCATACGAACGCCGCGGCCGGTCCGCTTTCGTCCGCGTCGTATGACACCGACTCGCCGCTGTCGCGCGCGACCGCCGGCAACGGTCGATCCGCGGCTGACGGCAGGTAGGTATTGATGGCATCCAGGAGCGGCTGGATGCCGATGTTGGCGAGCGCCGACGTGCACACCAGCGGGAAGATCCGGCGGCTGCCCACCGCGCTGCGGAGGCCCTGCTCCAACTCCTCCTGCGACAGCGTCCCGGCGTCGAAGAACTTCTCCATCAGTTCGTCGTCCGCTTCGGCCACCATCTCGATCAGACTGTCGCGGGCGCTGGAGGCCGCATCCGCCAGCGCCGGTGGAATATCGCCTGCCACCGGTTTGTCCCCTTCGCCGGGGGACCGCACCGCCCGCATCCGCACCAGATCGACGACGCCCTCGAACGACCTTTCCTCTCCGATCGGCAACTGAATCGGCACGACCTCGCGCCCGAAGGCCTCGCGCAGGGACGCCAGCGAGCGGTCCAGGCTGGCCCGTTCCCGATCGAGCCGGTTCAGCACGATCAGGCACGGTGCGCCTTCGTCGCTGGCGGTGTTCCACACTTTTTCCGTCTGCACCTCGACGCCCGATACCGCATCCACGACGATGACCGCGGCATCCGTCACCCGCATTGCGGCCCGCGTATCGCTCAGGAAGTTCGCTACGCCCGGCGTGTCGATGAAGTTGATCTTGGCGCGGTTCCACTCCGCGAACGCGACGCTCGAAGACAGCGTGTGCTTGCGGGAGATTTCCTCTTCGTCGAAATCGGTGACCGTGTTGCCCTCGTCAACCTTGCCCAGGCGGTTGATCATGCCCGCGTCGAACAGCATGGCCGCGGCCAGCTGCGTCTTGCCGGATCCGCTGTGTCCGACCAGCGCGACATTCCTGATATTTTCCGCGGTATACACTTTCATGGTCGATGGAACTCTCCCTTCCGCAACGCGACCGTTAATCGTAGTCGACTGACCGAAGGCCGCTCAAGCCGGAGCCTGGCGCCGCGGCCCGCAGCGTTCCGGCTATTCGTGTCGGAGCGCCTCGATTGGATCCAGTCCGGAGGCGCGTATGGCGGGGAACAGGCCGAATACGATGCCGACGGTGACCGAGAAGCCGGCACCGAGGGCATAGGACCACCACGGCAGCGAGATCGGGAAGTCCGTGGCGTAGTGCACGCCGACACCGAAGGCGGTGCCGAGCAGCATACCGAATACGCCC
This sequence comes from Acidobacteriota bacterium, assembly GCA_021296485.1. Classification (GTDB taxonomy): domain Bacteria; phylum Acidobacteriota; class Vicinamibacteria; order Vicinamibacterales; family UBA8438; genus JAAXGX01. Next base: position 3,707 of record JAGWAI010000011.1, on the reverse strand, counting down.
CCTAACCCGGTCAACGCCGCCGCCTCGAACAGGAACTGCCACAGGATCTCGCGCCGCCGGGCGCCCAGCGCCTTGCGCGTGCCGATCTCGCGCGTCCGCTCCGTGACGGAAATCGTCATGATTGCCATGACGCCTATGCCGCCCACGAGCAGGGCTATGGACGAGATGGATACCAGCGCCAGGTAAGTGGCCTCGCTGATCCGGTCCCACAGCCGCATGGCCGACTCCTGGGTCACCACGTCGAAGTCATTCGGCTCGTCGAGCCGCAGCCCGTGCCGGATGCGCATCACGGTCTCGACATCGCGTACGGCGTCTTCGCGCCCGACGTCCGCGTGTGGAACCGCCGCGATCATGATGCTCGTCAGCCGGCCGCGCATGGCCCGCACGGCGCGAATCCCGAACTGCTTCTGGTAGGTGGACTGGGGGATGACGACGATGTCGTCCTGACCCGCACCCAGGCCGCCCGGGCTGGGGCGCGGTCCGAGCACACCGATGACCCGGTAGCGCAGGTTTCCCAGGCGCACCGTCTTGCCGACAGGGTCCACGGCGGGGAACAGCGCCTCGTACGGCGTCTGTCCCAGCACGATGACCTGCCGGCGGTGGTTGACCTCGCTCTCCGTGAAGAACCGGCCCGTGGCGACGTCAACGTGAAACACCTCCGGAAAGTTATCGGTGGTGCCGAGCACCCGGATCGACGTGGTGCGCTGGTTCCGGTACTGCATCTGCGCCGTGGTCGGCGGTCCGCCCTCACCGAGCACGAAGCTGACGGTGGCCACGGACGGCGCCTGGCGGGCGATGGCCTGCGCGTCGGCCGGCGTCAGGTTCGGCCGCTGCATCAGCTCGAAGAAATCCTCTCCCGACGATACGCTCAGGCCGGAGAACTGCGAGACGTATACCGTGTCCGAGCCGAGCGTGCGGACCGTGTCGCGCAGCGATTCGTCGAAGCCTCGCACGATTGCGGTGACGCCCACAATCGAGGTGATGCCAATCGTCACACCCAGTATGGTCAGCGCGGATCGCAGCTTGTACGTCAGGATGGTATCCACGGCCATGCGCACGATCTCGACGGCCAGACCGGTGCGCACGCCGCTCATCCGTTCCGCCCCAGCGCGTCAATCGGGTCGAGCGCCGCCGCCCGGGCCGCGGGATACAGTCCGAAGAACAGGCCGACCACCGCCGTCAACGTGACGGCCAGCAGTACCGACCAGACGTGGACCGCGGCCGGCACCGGCGCGAAGCGGTCGATAGCCAGCGCGGCGCCCACGCCGATAGCCGTCCCGGCGATGCCGCCCAGCAGTGACAGGACAACCGACTCGGTCAGCATCTGCCAAAGGATGGCGCCGCGCGTGGCGCCCAGAGCCTTGCGCAGGCCGATCTCACGGGTCCGTTCCGAGACCGCCATCAGCATGATGTTCATGACGACGATCCCGGCAACTACGAGCGCGAGGCCGACGATACCTACAAGCACCGCGAACAACCCGGCGGTCGCCTGCTCGAAGATGTCCAGAATCGATTCCGCCGTGAACATGCCGAAGTTGTTCTCCTCGCGCGGCCGCAGGTGGCGGGCGATCCGCAACGCAACCGTTGCATCGTCCATGGCCCGCTGGATTTCCTCCGGCCGCGTCGGCCGTGCGACCAGCGTCAACGAGCGCCGGCTGCCAAAAAGGCGCTGAAAGGCGCCGAGCGGAATGACCGCGAATTCGTCCTGCGACTGTCCGAACAGCGTGCCCTTCGCCTGGCTTACCCCGACGACGCGAAAGTGGACGCCCTGGATTGTGATGGTCCGGTCCAGGGGATCGGCCCGGCCGAACAGCCGATCGGCCGCCGACCAGCCAAGGAGCGCGACGTTTCGATTGCGGGACACCTCGATCGGTGTCAGCAGGCGTCCGCGTTCGGCGGTGAACGTCGGAAAGCGGTGGAATTCGCTGGTGACGCCCTGGATCGACACCTGTTCCAGAACCTCATTGCGGTAGCGGATCTCGCCGGTCTCGCGGCCCTCCGCCATCACGGCCGCGATGCGCCCGCCGAACCGCCGTACGGCGTCCCGGTCGTCGAGGGTGATCCGGGGATTGCCCCGGCGGCGCTCCATCTCGTCCTCGTTGACGACCAGTCCCACGCGGTCGATCATGAACGAGTCGGCGCTCATCTCGGTGACTATGACGTTGGTGACTTCGTCCGAGATGCCCTGGATGAGGGAGACGAGCGTCATGATGGACGCCACCGCGACGATATTGCCGAGGATGGTCAGGAAGGACCGCAGCTTGTTCGACCAGATCGCGCCGAGGGCGACGCGAACGATCTCAACCGCCAGCAGCAGCAAGCGCATTGACGCGGACCGGGTCGCCGTCTTCCAGGGCGCGAACGACTTCGAACGGACCGATCGCCACCAGGTCTCCGGCGTCGAGGCCCGAGATGACTTCGAAGTAGCGGTCACCGGCGATGCCGGTTTCCACCGGGACGAACCAGGCCCGGTCGTCACGCACGACGAACACCCCTTCCGCCTCTTCAGCGCGCTCCGGTGCCGCGGGTTCGGCGGCTGACGCGCCGCCGCCGGACGCCTCCGGTGCGGGCCGGACGATGCGGCCGTCGAGCCCCGGGGTTATCTCACGCACCGTCGTCGACTGAATCGGCACGGCGACGGCATTCGTCCGCACGGCCGTCTGGATATCCGCCGTGGCGGTGAACCCGGGCCGCACGCCCGGAACGTCGCCGTCAAGGGTGACCACGACTTCGAAATTGGTCGCCTGGTTCGTACCCAGCTCGCCCCCCTGAATGGGGCTGTTGCCGATTTCCGTGACGCGGCCGGGATAGGTCGTGTCGGGCAGGGCGTCGATGGTGATCGCAGCGGTCTGACCGAGCCGGACGGAAGGGATGTCCGTCTCGTCCACCTCGACGTGGGCTTCGAGGATGGAGAAATCCGCAATTGTCATCAGCACGGTGCCCGGGTTGTTCATCGTGCCGATTACCACCGTCTCACCCTCCTCGATGCTGCGGCGGGTCACCACGCCGTCGATCGGGGACGTGATAGTCACTTGCTCCAGGTCGTACTGCGCGCTCTCGAGCGTGGCGCGTTCCTGGCGGATCCGCTGCC
>JAGWAI010000011.1:0-309 GCA_021296485.1 Acidobacteriota bacterium | reverse complement strand
TCGAGCTGATGTCCACCGACAGCTGCGGTTCGATGGTGCCGGAGGCGGACACCACCGCTTCGAGCATGCGGCGCTCTATACGCTCGACATCGATTTCCGGGTCGTCGGAGCGGTCCAGGTAACGGTTCAGCGCGACGCCCGCCCCGCCGAAAAGCACCACGGCGACCGCGATCAGCAGCTTGCTACCGCCACTCATAGGCGTTCGCTGCTCCGCCGTCGGGCCGCCGTGCCGCCATGCGCCATGAGATTCATTGTAGTCAGTGCCGTCGCTGATCGCCTAACCGCCCGCTCGGGAGCTGTTCTTGACAG
>JAGWAI010000010.1:42728-59296 GCA_021296485.1 Acidobacteriota bacterium | reverse complement strand
ACCTGCGACCTTACTTCCGAGATCGACACCGATATGCTCTATGGCGGTTGCCTCCGCTCCCCAGTATCGAGGATTTCGCCGGAGGCCGGCCACTTCATCCTTTCTGATCAACTCCGACGGGCGCCGCTACTACGTCACCGATAGCCGCGACGGCGTAAGCCCGCGTTTCTCACCAGCCTTCTGCTGCGGCCGCCGATTCGCTCGCTGTGGCGGGCCGTACTCCCTCACGCCGCTTCGACATAGTCACTACTGCGCCTGCAGCGGCATCGCTCGATGGGGCTACGCCCCAAGCCCTCGGCCCGCGCTAGCGGGGGACCCCGTCGCCCGGCGCCGCGCTGGCCGGGCCACGCCCTGCGCGGCTGTCGTTCGCTCCGTCCCGGGTTGAATATGTTCGCTTCTCACGCCTTGTCAGCCGGGCGCCTGGACGGTCTCGGTGCGACGCGGGGTTTCACCACGGGCCGCAGGCGGATGGCGCACTACCATGTCGGATGGGGAGGGTTAGACGATGACCTGTCGGCTTTCGACCGCATGTATGCTGCTCGCGGCGATCGGCGTGCCCGTGCTCGCGAGTGCCCAGCCGCCGTCCTGGTCGCCGCCCTTGACGCCGTGGGGCGATCCCGACCTCCAGGGGCAATGGAACAGCCAGACGTCGATTCCCCTCCAACGCCCCCTCGAAGGGCTGCTGGCGGAGCGCGAATCGCTGACTCTCGAGGAGGCGGCGGCCCTGGAGGCGGAGAACCGCGCCCGCTACGATCTTGCGCCCCAACTACAACGCGTTCTGGCGCGACTTCGGGAATCCGCTGGCCAGGACTTCCCTGATTGTCGACCCGCCCGACGGACGGATCCCGGCGCTGACGGCGGCCGCCGAAGCGCGGCTGGATGCGGAAGCGGCCGACCGGCGCACGCGCGGGCCGGCCGACTCGCCCGACACCTATGAGGACCTGAGCCCGTGGACGCGGTGCATCTCGCGCGGTTGGCACGGCATCGGCAGTTGGTACAGCAGCAACTACCAGATTTTCCAGGTCCCCGGCTACGTCATCGTCTTCCAGGAGCTCATCCACGAGCCGCGCATCATTCCACTGGACGGCCGGCCGCACCTCCCCGGGTCCATCCGCCTGTGGATGGGCGACTCGCGGGGCCGTTGGGAAGGCGCCACGCTGGTGGTTGAGACTTCGAACTTCAGCGCGAAAACAAACTTCCGCGGGTCGCGCGACACGTTGCGCCTGACGGAGCGCTACACGCGGACTGACGTCGACACCATCGACTACCGCTTCACGGTCAACGATCCCCACACGTTCACCCGCCCCTGGACGGCCGTGCGGCCGATGACGAGGATCGATATCGAGGAGCGGCGGTCGATCTTCGAGTACGCCTGCCACGAGGGCAACTACAGCATGGAGGGTATCCTGGCCGGCGCGCGCGCCGCGGAACGCACCAGGCGCTGACGGCGGTAACGGCGCAAGCCGCGCCTACCTTTCCAGGTAGCCGGCCAACTTTCACGGGGGAGTCGACCGGCCATGCGATAGAATGACGCCGGTCATGGACATAGCCGCCCTGTCGGTTCTCTCCCTGTTGCCGATCATCACGGTCGCCGTCTTTCTGGTGGCGCTGCGCTGGCCGGCGAGCCGCGCCATGCCGTTGTCGTACGGTGTGGCCATCGTCCTGGCGCTGGCGGTCTGGCAGGTGCCGTTCGTGCAGGTTGCGGCGGCAACCATCAACGGCCTGATCGTGGCGCTCACGCTGCTGTACATCATCTTCGGCGCCATTCTGCTACTCAACACGCTGCAGGAAGGCGGCGCCCTGAAGACCATCCGTCAGGGCTTCACGAGCATCACCCCCGACCGCCGCGTGCAGGTGATCGTCATCGCCTGGCTGTTCGGGTCGTTCATCGAGGGCTCCGCCGGCTTCGGCACGCCCGCCGCCGTGGCGGTGCCGCTGCTGGTCGGTCTGGGCTTCCCCGGCATGGCGGCCGTCATGGCCGGCATGATCATCCAGAGCACGCCCGTCAGCTTCGGCGCGGCCGGCACGCCGATTCTGGTCGGCGTCAACACCGGCCTGTCGGCCGATCCTGCGGTGGCGGCGTACGCCCTGCAGCTCGGCTACGCCGAGTGGAACGATTTCCTCGCGCTCATCGGCCTGCGCGTGGCCGTGCTGCACGCGCTGGCCGGCACGCTCGTGCCGCTGATTCTCGTCTCGGCCATGACCCGCTTCTTCGGCAAGAACCGTTCGCTCGCCGAAGGCCTGCAGGTGTGGAAATTCGCGCTGTTCGCCGCAATCTCGATGACGGTCCCCTACGTGGCGGCCGCCTACCTGCTGGGACCCGAGTTTCCGGCGCTGCTCGGCAGCCTGACCGGGCTGGCGATAGTCGTCACCGCGGCGCGGCGCGGTTTCCTCGTGCCTCCGCCCGAGCAGTGCTGGGACTTCGAGGGCAAGGAGCGCTGGCCCGCCGACTGGACCGGCTCGATTCAGCCGCGCGACGTGACCCACCACAGCGGCTCGATGGGCCTGTTCAAGGCCTGGTCGCCGTATGTCCTGGTGGCGCTGCTGCTGCTGCTCACGCGCCTGCGCGCCCTGCCGTTCGGCGGCTGGCTGCAGTCGTGGACCGTGAGCTGGCCGGAAATCTTCGGCACCAGCGTTTCGGCCAGCGTGCAACCGCTGTTCCTGCCGGGCACCATCTTCATCGTGGCGTCGCTGGCGACCTGGGCCATGCACCGCATTCCGGGCCCGGCGTACCGGCAGTCGTGGACCACGTCCCTGCGCGTCACGGCCGCGGCGTCGGTCGCGCTGGTGTTCACCGTGCCGATGGTGCAGGTGTTCATCAACAGCGGCGGCGGCGGCGCCGGATTCGACCGCATGCCGATCGCCCTGGCGGACGGCGTCGCGGCGCTGGCCGGCTCGGCGTGGCCGATCTTCGCCCCGTTCATCGGCGGCATCGGGGCCGCCGTCGCGGGCAGCAATACCGTCAGCAACATGATGTTCTCGCTGTTCCAGTTCGACATGGGCCAGCGTATTTCAGTCGATCCAACGTGGATCGTGGCGCTGCAGGCGGTCGGCGGCGCGGCCGGCAACATGATTTGCGTGCACAACGTCGTCGCGGCTTCGGCCGTTGTCGGCCTGCTGGGCAAGGAAGGCGCCGTCATCCGCATGACGGTCCTGCCGTTCGTCTACTACGCGCTGCTGCCGGGCGCGGCCGGCTACGCAATCGTCTCGTATGCGACCAGCGGATTGCTGAACGTCGGGTCGCTGCTGGTGCTGGCCATCGCCGCGCTGGCGGTAGCAACGATCGTGCGGTATCGCGGGCAGCCGGCGGCCGCGGCCTAGCAGCCCGTGGCAAAATCCCGCCTGAGCTGCGTTGTTCGGCGCTCACATATGGTCGAATATGCTCGCTTCTCACGCCTTGTCAGCCGGGCGCCTAGACGGTCTCGGTGCGACGCGGGGTTTCACCACGGGCTGCTAGGCGGCGGGCTTCGGCCGCGTGGATTTCCGGAGCCCCGCAGCAGCCGGCGTCCGCCGGCCCGCACGATGCAGCCCTTGCGGCATCAGCAGTATCCAGGATGAATTTCGACGGCTATGACACCGGCGGCTTCCATGACGAGATGTTCCTGCCCGACGGGACGCCGCGGCCCGAGGCGCGCCTCCTGGTCGACCGCATCGAGGGCCTGCCGCCGGGGGAGCTGCTGCGCCGCCACCAGACGGCGGAGCGGGCCCTGCTGACGACCGGGATCACCTTTGCGGTATACGGCGACGAACAGGGCGCCGAGCGCATCTTCCCCTTCGACATCGTGCCGCGCATCGTTTCCCGGGACAGCTGGGACCCAATCGAGCGCGGCCTGCGCCAGCGCGTCGAGGCGCTGAACCACTTCCTGCAGGACATCTACCACGAGCGGGCCATCCTGCGGGACGGCGTCATTCCCGCGGACATCGTCGAGTCGTCCGCCGGCTACCGGCCCGAGTGCATCGGTCTCGAGCCGCCGCGCGGCATCTGGTGCCACATCTCGGGCACCGACCTGGTGCGCGACCGCGACGGCACGGTCTACGTTCTTGAAGACAACCTGCGGTGCCCATCCGGCGTGTCGTACGTGCTCGAGAACCGTGCCGTGATGACCGAGACGTTTCCGGTCGTCTTCGAGGGGCTGCAGGTGCGGCCGGTGGCCGACTACCCGAGCCGGCTGTTGTCGATGCTCGAATACGTAGCGGCGCCGACGACGCACCGTCCGATCGTCGCCGTGTTGACGCCCGGCATGTTCAATTCGGCGTATTTCGAGCACTCGTTCCTGGCGCAGCAGATGGGCATCCAACTAGTCGAGGGGCGCGACCTGGTCGTGGAGGACGACCACCTGCAGATGCGCACGACGCGCGGGTTCGAGCAGGTCGACGTGCTCTACCGGCGGATCGACGATGACTTCCTCGACCCCACCTGCTTTCGGTCGGACTCGATGCTCGGCGTGCCCGGCCTCATGGATCTCTACCGCCGCGGCCGCGTGGCGCTCGTCAACGCGCCCGGTACCGGCGTGGCCGACGACAAGGTGGTGTACGCATACGTCCCGAAGATGATCCGCTACTACCTCGATGAGGACCCGATCCTCCCCAACGTGCCGACCTGGCTCTGCTGGCACGAGAAGGACCGCCGCCACGTGCTGGATCACCTGGCGGATCTGGTCGTCAAGCCGGCCAACGAATCCGGCGGCTACGGCATGCTGATTGGGCCGGCGTCCACCGAGGCGGAGCGGCGCACCTTCGCCGGCCTGATCGAGGCGTCGCCCCGCAACTACATCGCCCAGCCCACGCTGGGGCTTTCCCGCGTGCCGACCCGCATCGACCAGCGCTTCGAGGGACGCCATGTCGACCTGCGTCCGTACATCCTGTACGGACGGGAAATCTACGTGCTGCCGGGCGGCCTCACCCGCGTCGCGCTCAAGAAGGGCTCGCTGGTGGTCAACTCCTCGCAGGGCGGCGGGAGCAAGGACACCTGGGTGCTCTCATGCTGAGCAGGGTCGCGGAATCCGTCTACTGGATGAGCCGCTACATCGAGCGCGCCGAGAACGTGGCCCGCGTCGTCGGGGTGAACAACCAGCTGCAGCACCACCTGCCGGGCCTCACCGCGGAGCAATGGGATCCGATGGTGAAGGTCACCGGCGACGAAGGTCGGTTCCGGGCAAGCTACGAAGCCGCCTCGCGGGAGAACGTGATCGAATTCCTGACCTTCGATGCGGCGAACCCCAACTCCATCGTGTCGTGCCTGACCCGTGCGCGGGAGAACGCGCGCTCGGTGCGCGAGATCATTTCCTCGGAGATGTGGGAGGAAGTGAACCGCTTCTATCTGTTCCTGCACGAGGCGGACGCCCCGCGCCGGGCGCTCGCGGATCCGCACCCGTTCTTCGAGCATGTCCGGCGTTCGAGCCACCTAATTGAAGGCACGAAGAACGAGACGATGGAGCACGGCGAAGCGTGGCATTTCAGCCGCATGGGCCGCTACGTCGAGCGCGCCGACCAGACGACGCGGATTCTCGACGTGAAGTACTTCCTGCTGCTCCCTTCGGCGGACGATGTCGGACGGCCGGCAGACGACCTGCAGTGGAGCGCCCTGCTGCGCTCGGCCAGCGCGTTCGAGGCGTACCGGCGCGCGCACGGGCGGGTCGCGGCCTCGCTCGTCGCGCGGTTCCTGCTGTTCGAGCGCGACTTTCCGCGCTCCGTGCAACACTGCATCAACGCCGCCCAGTTGTCGCTCCATGCCGTGACCGGCACGCCCCTGCGGCGGTTCGCCAACTCCGCCGAGCAGACGCTCGGCCGGCTCGCCGCGGAGGTTGACTATACTGACACCGCTGATATCATTCGGGCGGGTTTGCATGACTTCCTCGATTCGATCCAGCACAGGCTCAACAGCGTAGGCAACGAGATAACCCGCACATTCTTCGCCCCGCGCGGGCGCGCCGGAACCGGGCAATGACGTACTGCGTCGGCATGAACGTGGAGGAAGGGCTGGTCGGCCTCGCCGATACGCTCATCACCTCGGGCCGCGAGGTGACGACGCAGCGCAAGGTAACCGTCTATCACCCGCCGCGCGGCACGTTCTTCGTCATGACCTCGGGACTGCGTTCGCTGCGCGACAAGACCATCACCTACTTCGAGGACGCCCTCGCCGAACGGACGGAACGCGACGAGCCGTTCGAGCGTCTGTACCAGGTAGTGAACATGCTGGCCGAGCAGGTGCGGCGGGTGGCGCGCGAGGACAAGGAGGCAATCGTCGAGGGCGGGATGACGTTCAACATTCACGCGCTGGTGGGCGGCCAAATCGAGAAGGACGACCGCCACAAGCTGTACCTGCTCTACCCTGAAGGCAACTGGGTGGATACCGGCCAGTTGACGCCGTATCACGTCATCGGCTCGACCGGCTACGGCAAGCCCATCATCGATCGCGCGCTCGACGTCAAGGATTCGATGCGGCACGCGTTCAAGGTGGCGTGCCTGTCGTTCGACTCCACGCGCATCAGCGCGGCGGACGTCGACTTTCCGATAGATGTCGTGCTGTGCTGGCGCAACTCTTTCCGGATCATCCAGCGCCGCTTCCAGCAGCAGGACCTCGAGCACCTGTCCCGGTGGTGGGACGACCGCATCCGGCGCGCCGTCGAGGGTACGCCGAACGACTGGTTCGACCGCACGTTCGACGAGCTCGAAGCCACGCCCAACACCGAGTTGACCCCGGCGCCGTGAAATTCCAGATTCAGCACCGTACCTCGTACGTCTTCGACTCGCCGGTCCACCTCGAGTCGCAGGTCATCCGGCTGCGCCCCCGCGCCGACGCAGCCACTCAGTTGCTCGATTTCGCCATGGAGATCGATCCGCTCCCGACAGTCCGCGCCGAGAATCTCGACATAGAGGGAAACCTCGTCGCGATGACGTGGTTCCATGGCGCGACGACGCATCTCGACATCAGGACGCGGGCGACCGTCGACACGCTCGTAACCGATCCATTCCGATTCCTGATTGCCGACCCCGACCGCACGCTGCCGTACGCCTACCCTACCGAGGTCGGCGAGCGGCTGCGCCAATACCGCCGTGCGCCCGACGCCGCACATCCGACCGTTCGCGCCATCGCGATTGATGCCGCCCATGCATCGGACCGCGACCAGGCCAGCTTTCCGATTACGCTTGCGCGCCGGATCCACCGTGACTTCACCGTCGAGGTCCGCGCGGGAGGCGCGCCGCTGGCGGCTGAGGAGACGGTTGCCGCGGGCCGCGGCGCCTGTCGCGATCTGGCGGTGTTGTACGTCGAATGCGCTCGCGCCATGGGACTGGCGGCGCGTTTCGTCAGCGGCTACGCCTATGCGGATGACGCTACGCCGGGCGAGCTGCACGCTTGGGGCGAAGTTTACCTGTCAGGCGGAGGCTGGCGCGGCTACGACCCGAGCCGGGGGCTGGCCGTGTCCGACCAGCACGTCGCACTGGCCGCCGCGGCCGAGTCTGCCGATGCCGCCCCGGTATCCGGCACGTATCGTGGCGATGAAGTCACATCGCGGCTCGAGACCGAGCTGACAATGCGGGCGCTTCCCGCGCCGTCATGAAGCTCTTTCCTCTGGCGGCCCACACGCCGCAACCTGCGGATCCCGCCAACTTCACCGGAGACGCCACGCTGACCCGCATGGACGGGGTATGCGCCGCGCCCCACGTCAACGCGTATCGCGTTACGTTCCAGCCCGCCGCGCGCACCGCCTGGCATACCCACTCCGGCCCGCAACTGCTGCTGGTCGTGGAGGGGCGCTGCCGGGTGCAGAAGGCGGGCGAGCCGGTGCAGGAAGTCGAGGCCGGCAGCGTGGTCTGCATCGAGCCTGGAGAGCGGCACTGGCACGGCGCCGCTCCCGACGGACCGATGACCCATGTCGCCCTGAACCTTGACGCCTCAACAACCTGGCTGCACAAGGTCACCGACACCGAGTACGCGGGATCCACCGAGCCCTGACGAACGGGTTCGCGGCCCTGAAGGAGTCGCGTTCCGGCTACCAGCCGCAACTGCGGTCCGCGTTTTGCTCTTCCAGCCAGGCAGCAAGCGGGGCGAAGTAGTCGAGTATGGCCGTGGCGTCCATCTCTCGCGTCCCCGCAATCGCTTCGAGCGCATCCGGCCAGGGACGGCTGGCGCCCATCTCCAACATCGTACGCAGCCGCCTGCCCGCCTCGTCGCTTTCGAATATCGAGCAGCGGTGCAGCGGTCCGTCGAAACCGGCCGCGTCGCACAGCGCCCGGTGGAACTGAAACTGCAGGATGTGCGCGATGAAGTAGCGCGTGTACGGCGTGTTGGCCGGCACGTGGTACTTCGCGCCCGGATCGAATAGCCGGTCGCTGCGCGGCGCCGCAGGCCGCAACCCCTGGTAGCGCTCGCGCAGCTCCCACCATGCGGCGTTGTAGCGCTCGGGCGCGATGGCCCCGGAGAACACCTGCCACCGCCATTGGTCCACCAGCAGCCCGAACGGCAGGAAGGCCACCTTGTCGAGCGCCCGCTGCAGCAGGAGCCCGATGTCGCGGTCCGCGTCCGGCGCACGGTTCAGGAGACCGACCCGCACGAGGTATTCCGGCGTGATCGACAACGCGATCGTGTCGCCGATGCCCTCGTGGAAGCCGTCGTTGGCGCTGTTGCGGTGCAGCGGATCCTGGCCGCTGTACGCCCGCTGATAGTAGTTGTGGCCCAACTCGTGGTGAATGGTGACGAAGTCCTCGTCATTGATGCCGATGCACATCTTGATGCGCACATCCGACTCGAAGTCGAGGTCCCAGGCGCTGGCATGGCAGACGACGTCGCGGTCCGCGGGCTTGACGAATAGCGAGCGTTGCCAGAACGTCTCGGGTAGCGGATCGAAGCCCAGCGAGCTGAAGAACCGCTCCCCATAGCGGACCATCTCGACCTCGTCCACGCGCGCCCGCTGCAGCAAGCGTGTGAGGTCGTAGGCAGTCCCGCCTGACCGTGGACCGACCGCCTCGAACAGGTTCGTCCAGCTCTGGCCCCACATGTTCCCGAGCAGATGTGCGGGAATCGGCCCGTCCGCCGGCACCACCGCCGAGCCGAATTCGTCGGCCAGCTCCGCGCGCACGTGGCAGTGCAGCGCCTCGTACAGCGGACGCACCTGCATCCACAGGCGTTCGAGCTCCTCCGCGAGCGCCCCGGCGGGCATTTCGTATCGCGCCCGCCACAACGCGCCCAGATCGTCGAAGCCCAGCTCCCGGGCGCCGGCGTTCGCCAGCTCGACGAATCGCTCGTACAGCGGGCGCATCGGCACCGCAACCTCGCGCCACCCGGTCCACATCTCGACGAGCTCGTCGGTATCGCGCTCGGACGCGAACAATCGCTCCATGGCGGTCAGGTCGAGGCACTCGTCGTCCCCCGGCGGACAATACGCGCCGCGCCCGTAGAGGCCCTCCATTTCCGCGATAATCTCGGCCAGCTCGCGTTGAAGCGCGGGATCCGACGGCGCCACGGCCGCCAGCGAGGTCTTCAGGAGATTCAGCTTGCGCCCGAGCGCCGGCGGCAGGTCCAGGCTGTCGAAGCGCGCGGCCGCGGCGGCCAGCTCCGTGGTCGCCGCCATGAGCTCGGCATTCGCGGAGGCCGCCAGCGCGTTCGTGTCGTCGGTGATGTACGTGCTGCGCACCCAGTCGGCGCGGCCTGCAGCGATCCACAACTCCAGCAGGCGCGCCTCGGCGGCGGCGACGAATGCCTGCGCATCGTCGACCGTCGGCTCGTCAGCCGGCGCACAGGCGCCGAGCGCGACAGTTGCCAGCAGCAGGGCGGCGCAGGGAGCCCGGAAGCGCACGAACGAAATTATAGAGGCTAGGCGAGCCAGCGGGCGGCGGCCGATCCGGGGCGGATGATGGTGTCGTTACGGTCGGAACCGGTCGAGACGATTGCCACCGTCTGTCCGGTGACTTCTTCCAGCCGCGCAATGTAGCGCCGCGCCTCGACCGGAAGATCATCGAACCGGCGCAGTCCTGCCGTGGGGCGAGACCACCCGGGCATTGTTTCGTACTGCGGCTTGCAGCTTGCCAGCCGGCCGACGCTCGCGGGGACGTCGTTCAACACCTGGTCGCCGCAGCGGTAATGCGTGCACAGCTTGATTTCGGCCAGTCCGTCGAGCACGTCGAGCTTGGTGAGCGCCAGGGCGTCGAGACCGTTCAGCCGTGCGGCATGCCGCACCACAACCGCGTCGAACCAGCCGACCCGCCGCGGACGCCCGGTGGACGCTCCGTATTCGTCCCCGCTCTCGCGCAGCGCCTCGCCGAACGCGCCGCCCAACTCGGTCGGGAACGGACCGCCCCCCACGCGCGTGGAGTAGGCCTTCGACACGCCCAGCACCTCCCCGATGGCGCGCGGCGGTACCCCCAGGCCGGCACAGATGCCGCCGACCGTGCCGTTCGACGAGCTGACGAACGGATAGGTGCCGTGATCGAGATCGAGCATGGTGCCCTGGGCGCCCTCGAACAGGATGCGGCGGCCTTTGCGCCCGCCGTCATCGAGCAGCCTGGACACGTCGGCGACCAGCGGCTCGAGCCGCGGCCAGGCCGCCAGCAAATCCTGGCGCACGGACCGCCAATCGAGCTCCTCGCCGTCGACGGTCCGATTGCGTGCGCATACGTTGGCCCGAATCGTCTGCCCCAGCGGCCCGTCCGGATCGGCGTCGGCCAGGTCCGCCATGCGGATGCCCCGCCGGCCGCTCTTGTCTTCGTAACTCGGTCCGATGCCGCGCGCGGTGGTGCCGATCCGCCGGTCTCCGCGCGCCGCTTCCGCAGCCTGCTCCACGTCGCGGTGGTACGGCAGGATGACATGGGCTCGCTCGCTGATGAAGAGCCGGCCCACGGGCTCGATTCCTTCCCGCCGCAATTCGTCGATTTCCGCGAACAACGCCTCGGGGTCGACGACGACGCCGTTGCCGATCACGCACGTGACGCCGGCATGCAGTATTCCGGATGGAATCAGGTGGAGGACGAACTTGCGGCCGTTCACGAACACCGTATGGCCGGCGTTGTGCCCGCCCTGGTAGCGCGCGACAATCGAGAACGCCGGCGTCAGCAAGTCGACGAGCTTGCCCTTGCCTTCGTCACCCCACTGGGTCCCGACGATTGCCACGTTGCGTGTAGTCATGCGCTGCCAAAAGCCAAACGATCAATAATAGCAGAACGCCCCGGATTCCGAGGCGGCCGGGGCCGGGCTACGCCCTGCTTGACAACCGGTTGAGCCATTCCATAAGGTCAAGGCTCTCCAGGCGCGGCAGGCAGGCTCGAGCCGCTCTCATCGTCAACCCGGCCATTCACCAGAGCGTACGTGGGTCCGGAACGGCCAGCGACCGAGCGCACTATTCTGGACGCGTGGGCTGCGTCGCCGCCCCGCATCCCGGTGCTGGTCGGCGCCTCCGGCAGCGGCCGCACCACTCTCCTGCTCCGGATCGCGGATCGGCTCGGGGCCGGCCGCTGCCAATTCATCGACGCAGAGCGGGCTGCGTCGACCCCCGAGGCGTTCTGGACGGCGGTCGAGACGAGCAGCCCGTACGCGGTCAGCCACGGCTCGCTCGCCGCCAGGGGCGACCACTCGGCCCGCGCCGCGTTCGACAGCCTCCGGTCGTTCTTTCAGCAGGCCCGCGGCGGAGACGGCCGCGTCGCGACATTCCTGCTCGACGAGTTGCTGGAGCTGCGGGCGTTCTCCAGCTTTCCGGGCTTGCGCGGTGCGCTGCCCGAGCTGGTCGACGCGCTGGCGGACAGTCCGAACCGGTTCGCAATCGCCACGCGCTACGGCAACCGCGCGCAATGGCTGCTTCAGAAACACGGCGCCAGGTTTGCGCTCGTCCATCTCCCGCCGCTTTCGGTGGCGGAGGTGGCGGCGGCGCTGTCGCAGGCGGGAGTCAACCGTGAGTCGACCGAGTATGGCGAGCTGACACGGTTGGTCCACGTCCTGACCGTTGGCCGGCCGGCCTACGTCGGTGCGCTGGCCAAGGCACTGGCGGCCACGGGCGGAGGCGATCCCGTTGCGGTGCTGGCGGCGCAACTCGGCGTGGGCGAACCGCTCTGCCAGACCTGCCGGCTCGCCTACGAGATCCGTCTGGCCGGAGCACGCGGCCATGGTTCGCTCAAGGCGATCCTGCAGGTGCTGGCGGCCGAGGAACCGCTGACCCTGACGGCCATCGCCAACCGCCTGGGCCGTACGCCGGGGTCGACGCGCGATTATCTCTCCTGGCTCGAGGACGTGGACCTCATTCGCGTGGACCGGAAACGCTACAGCTTCAGCGATCCGTTGCTGCGCGTCTGGGTCCGGCTGCACGCCCGGCCCATCTGGCGCGTGAGGCGCACGAGTACGCCGTGTCGCGTCTGCCCTACCTGGAAGCAACCACCCCCGTCCCCGAGCCGCCGCGGCCGGTCCGCAGGCCCGTGGTTCAAACGCGCGCGCGCAGCATTATCGAGATCGACTAGCGATCGCGTCGCCGGCGAGCCGCTGCAGGGCCTGCGCGGCTGCTTTCTGCTCCGCGGACTTCTTGCTCGGCCCTTCCGCGCGCGCCACGGTTTCATCTCCGACCCACAGATCGACCGCAAACGTCTTGCGGTGGTCGGGTCCATGCGTCGCCGCGACGCGGTAGTCCGGCAAAGGCCGGCCGCGCGCCTGCAGCCATTCCTGCAGCGCAGACTTGCAGTCCTCGACCAGACCGGAGACGGACTGGCCCGCCCGCAGCTCATCCAGCGCCGCGCGGAACTGCCCGTCGATGAAGCGTTCCGCCGCCGGCAGCCCGCCGTCCAGGTAGATGGCCGCCACGACCGCCTCGAACGCATCCGCGATCAATGACGGCTTGCTGCGGCCGCCGCTGCGCTGCTCGCCGCGTCCCAGCAGGAGATACTCCCCCAGGCCGAGCGCGGCGCCCAGCCGCGCCAGCGACGGCGCGGCCACGAGGATGGCCTTTGCCTTGGACTTGCGCCCCTCGTCGTAGTCTGGAAACTGGTGGTACAGCCGGTCGGCGATGATCAGGTCGAGCACCGCGTCGCCGAGGAACTCCAGCGACTCGTTGTCCACCACGCCGCCGCTCGCGTCCTCATGGGCGCGGGATCGGTGGGTCAGTGCATGCTCGAGCAGGCCCTTGTCCCGAAACACGTAGCCGAGCCGCCCCTCCAGCGCCGGACATGCCTGCTCCCAGGACACCTCCTCGCTCGCGGCGTCGTTTCGAAAATCATCGATCACCTGCCGGGCCATCGCCGCCTCATCGGCGCGAACCGAGAGGCGCACCTCGCCGAGTCCGTCGACGTTGAGCGGAAAGATTGCGTGCGGCAGATCCGCGGAGCGCAGCGACTGGATTCCGCGCGCTTCGAGCAGGCCGCGAACCAAGTTCGCTTCGACATCGGAATGGGTGCGGAACACGACGGTGAGCGCGGTGGCAGCCACCATCGTCAGCCGCGCTCCCCTTCACGAACCTTCAACAGCACGAGTGTCATGTCGTCATGCTGCTGGGCCGCGCCGACGAAACGGCTCACGTCACCGAGGACCTCCTGGCGCACCGCGGCAACGTCCGCGGCGCGGTGCTCCTCCAGCACGCGGGCCAGACGCTGCTCGCCGAACTGATCTTCGTTGGCGTCCATGGCTTCGGTGATGCCGTCCGTAAACAGCGCCACGAGATCGCCGGCTTCAATCTCGCGCGTCTCCTCCTCGATGATAGCTTCGAACCGCTGCTCGAACCCGGGCAGGCCGGCGATGAGACCGTCCGGCGTCACGACACGCGCGGCTCCCCCTCCGCCCGGGACGTGAATGAGCGGCGTATGACCGGCTCTGGCGCAGGTCAGGGTCTTGCTGTCTGCATCGATGACCGCATACATCATCGTGATGAACCGGCCGCTCTCGATGTTGTCGGCGACCAGACGGTTGACCTCGATCAGCATCTGCCGCGGGGACTGGTGTATGCGGCTCAGCGACAGCACCAGTCCCTTCAGCTCCGCCATGTAGAAAGCCGCCGGCGTCCCCTTGCCCGACACGTCCGCCACCAGCACGCCCAGCTGCCGCTCGCCCAGGCGGATGAAGTCATAGTAGTCGCCGCCGACCTCCCGGGCCGGGATGCACGCGCCGGTTACGTCGATACCCGGGACGGTCACGCTGTCGCGCGGAAGCAGCGACATCTGCACCTCGTGGGCAATCCTGAGCTCTTCCTCCAGCCGCTTCTTTTCGCCCACCTGGCGTAGCAGGTCCCGCACGCTTGCGGTCATGGAATTGAACGATTGCCCGAGCTCCCCGAGCTGGTCCCGCGAACGGACCCGAATGCGGTGCGTGAAGTCGCCCTGCTGCACGCGTGCGGTGCCCGTGAAAAGCTCATGTACCGCGCCGATGATCGAGCTCGCCAGGGCGATGCCCATCACCAGCGCGCCCGCCTCGATGATCAGGAACAGCAGCGCGACGACGACGAACACGGCCAGATAGGCGTAGCCGAGGCTGAAGTCGCCGATCCGGGCCTGTGCGCCGAAGACATTGCGGTACAGCGCCGCTGGAGACACGCGCACGTTGAGCGCCAGGAATTGCCGGTTGCCGCTCTCCCAATCCGTATGCTGCAGAACCGTGAACCAGGCCAGGCCGTCGGCCGACACGAATGCGCCGCGATCAGGCTCGGCCACGGGGAACACCGGCTCCGCGTCGATCCGCCGATCCGCGTCGTCGTCGTTGAACGTGACGATCGTGGCACCCCGCACGGTGGCGCCCGTAACGCGTTCGATGCGGGCCACCGCCGCGGGATCCATCAACAGGTCGACCATGACCGATCCGGATCGCCCGGCGGCGACCGGTTGCACGGCGCGGATGACGAACTGGACGCCGGCGTCCCCGCGTACCGCGGCGAGGCCGGCGAAGGACCGTTCCGCCAGCCAGCCCGGCACAACGCCCACCGCGTTCAGTGGCGCCGCGCCGGCAGCGGGAGCACGCTGCCGCGCTGCAGCGACCAGCTCCACGCTGGCCGTCAAGCCGCGCGCCGTCAATGCGCGTCTATGCCGCGTCAGTACGGCAGCCGGGTCCGCGCCGCCTCCGGCGTCCAACTCCCCTGCCGCCGCGGCGCCGACGTTGCTCGCCTCGCGCACGAGATTGTCGATGCGCAACGTCACCATGTACGAGCTGAACGCAAGCAGCGTCAACGTCCCGGCCAACAGGAACAGGCTGGCGATGAGCACGAGCGGGACCACCCCGGTGAAGATGTACGAGAGAATGAGCTTACGGCGTACGCTCCAGAGCAGGCGCCGCAGCGAACCCACGAGGACGATGAACGCGATATACCCGATGGCGGCCGCGATTGCGAGATTCGCGATCAGCTCGAATAGTCCGGCGGCCGCCGGGGCGCGTTCCGCGGTGCCCGCGACGCGGATCAACAGATGCATCACGGCGGCGCCCAGCAGCGCGAGCAGCGGCCAACGCAACCTGCGGGCCTCCAGGAGCCGTTTCACACTGTCCAAGCGTTCCAACCTTTCGATGCCGGATCGCAGCCGCGCCGCGCGCTCATGACGAGGACGGCGTGCTGAAGCCGCTGTTTGCCGTCCCTCGCCGGCTGTACGACTGGACCCTGCGTTGGGCCGACGCGCCGCAAGCGCTGATGGCGCTCGCGCTGGTGGCGCTCGCCGAGGCGTCCTTCTTCCCGATCCCTCCCGACTTCCTGCTGATCGCCATCGTAGCGGCAAGTCCCCCCGTCTGGCTGCGCGCGGCAGCCGCGTGTTCGGTCGGCTCCTTTATCGGCGCCGCTGTAGGCTACGCCATCGGCGCGACGCTGATGACTGCCGTCGGCGATCCAATCATCTCCTTCTACAACGCCCAGCACCACTGGGACCGGTTCGTGGCACTGGCAGATCAGTGGGGCATCTGGTTCCTGGCCGCCGCTGCATTCACGCCCATTCCCTTCAAGGTCGCCACCATCGCCGCCGGCGCGACCATGATGCCGCTGGCGCCGTTCCTGGCTACGAGCCTGCTCGGGCGCGCGGCGCGCTTCTTTCTCGTCGCGGCCCTGCTGCGCATTTTCGGGGCGCCGATCCGCCGCACGATTGAGAACCACTTCGACCTGGCGACCGTTATCGCCCTGGTGGCCCTGGTCGCCGGCTTTCTCGTGCTCGGCGTCTTGTAGGGCTGCGCGTCGCATGCGAATCGAGCGCCTCAGGGAGCCCCGTCGGCGGTGCACGCGCGGACCCACTCGAGATAGTCCCCGTCGCCGCCGATGACGGGAAGCACGAGGATCTCGGGAACTTCGTACGGATGGAGCTCACGAATCCTCTTTCCGAGCGACTCCACGCGGTCCGCCGTCGTCTTGATCAGCACCTGCTGCTCTTCGTCCTCCTCGATCGCGTCGCGCCAACGGTAGACGGACCGTGCGCCCGGCCGGGTGGCAACGCAGGCCGCCAGCCGTTCACCCACAAGCGTCCTCGCGAGAGCCGCGGCGTCCGCGCCGGCCGGCAACGTGGTGCACATAACGACACAGTCTGTCTTCCCCATCTGCAGGCCCTCCCGTCGCGGAGCCAACCCGCATTTCTCACCAGCCTTCTGCTGCGGCCGCCGATCCGCTCGCGTTGACGGGGCGTACTCCCTCACGCCGCTTCGA
>JAGWAI010000010.1:42101-42684 GCA_021296485.1 Acidobacteriota bacterium | reverse complement strand
CCTCGCGACGAACGCTGGTGAGAAATGCGGGCTAATCGCCGCGGCTCCAACGGCCGAAAATTCCTTTGTGACCCTGTCGCGCTTCATGCCGGACCACGCCCAGCCGAACGCCAGGAGCAGCGGCGCCGTAACGCCGCCCGATTCACGTTTCCAATGGCTGCGCCGCTGGCTGTTGATGCTTGCCTGCGGCCTGCTGGGTGTCAATGTCATCATGGGCGACCGCGTTTCCATTTACTCACCCCAGCAGTACCAGCAGACCGCGCGCGACCACGAACGGTTGGAACACGAAATTCGGCAGTTGCAACTCGACAACCGGCGGATGCGCGACGAGGCCCGCCGGCTACGCGAGGATCCGGACGCAATCGAGGCTCTTGCCCGCCGTGAGCTCGGCTTGATCCGCCGCGGAGAGATCGTGTTCCTGCTAGCCGACGAGCCCGGCCGGCGGCGTCCGCCGGCCCGTTGACCGCACCGGAATCACCATGCTAGCATCAGCTTACGTGCGCATGGCGCGGGGTGGAGCAGTCCGGTAGCTCGTTGGGCTCATAACCCAAAGGTCGGGGGTTCAAATCCCCCCCCCGCAACC
>JAGWAI010000010.1:33852-42035 GCA_021296485.1 Acidobacteriota bacterium | reverse complement strand
CGGCGAGCCGCGCTGTGCGCGGCTTGGGGACGGCCACGTTCTTGCTCGCCGTCCCCTCGCTGATTCAACCGTCCTCCGGGTGCGCCGGCTCATCCTCATTCGGGGCTGCGCGGCGTCATCAACTTGGGGCTGCGCCCCAAACCCCCTGCGGCTGCTAGCGGGGACCCCTGCGCCCCGCGCCGCTGCCGCAGGGCCGCGCCGTGCGCGGCCTGGCGCCGGCTGCTCCAATGCTGGCCGTCCCCTCGCTGATTCAACCGTCCTCCGGATGGGCCGGCTAATCCTCATACGGGACTGCGCGGTGCGGCATCCGCGACCCGCGGCGCCCAGCACTGCGCGGTGCGGCATCCGCGACCCGCGGCGCCCAGCAGTCTGTGGTAGAACCCCGCGTCGCACCGAGAGCGGTGAGGCGCGTGGCTGGCAAGGCGTGAAGAGCGAGCATATTCAGAAGATATGTGAGCGATGAACAACGCAGTCCAGCCGCGATGCATCGCCGCTCGAATGCAGCGGGGTTTTGCCACGGGCTGCTATGGTTGACAACAGGATCAACGAGGGTCAGCGTCCGGTGTGCGCAGCGATGGAGGTCCCGTGGGCAAGAGCGAACGACACTGGCGGAACGGCATCTCGCGGCGGCAGGCGCTCGCCGGACTGGCGACCTTTCTGGCGGGATCGCCCGTATTGCGGGCGCAGCAGGATCCATTCCCGCTGGCGGGCCACCGGCGCGTGCCCGGGTTTTCCGAGATGACGAGCGCGTACGACTTCGAGCCCGTCTTTCGGGCCAACGTGTCGCGCGCCGTCTACGACTACACGGCCCGGGGCACCGATTCCGAATTCACGTTGCGCCGGAACCGCGAGGCGTTCGACTGGGTCGACCTGGTCGGCGGCAAGCAGATTGCCCCCGACACCGTCGATACGTCGCTGGAGATGTTCGGCGAGCGCCTGGCCACACCGATCATGCTGGCGCCCACGGCGCGCCAGCGGCCGCTGCACCCGGACGGCGAGCTGGGCATGTACGAGGCCGCCACCGCCGCCCAATCGGCGATGATCGTCAGCCACGCTTCGAGCTTTCCGTTCGACCGTATCGCAGAAGCGGCGCGCGGTCCGCTGTGGTTCCAGTTCTATCCTCGGCCCGACCGCGAGTTGAGCCGGCAGATACTGCACGACGCGCAGAACGCCGGCTGCCGCGCCGTCGTGGTCACGATCGATCAGACCGCGTCGGCCTACGAGCGCGCGCTGCACAACCGGCATCTGGGCGGCGAGCCCCGCACCATCGAGCGCCCGTCGGCGGAGGATCTCGGTAATCCGTACGGCATCTCCTCAGGGCGCCTCTGGTACGAATGGTCCTATCTTGCAGATATCCGGCCGATGATAGCGGTGCCGATGCTGGCGAAGGGCATACTAACCGGCGAGGGCGCGCTCCGCTGCGTGGATATCGGCTTCGACGGCATCGTCGTCTCGAACCACGGCGGGCGGGCGCTCGATTACGGTCCGTCAACGCTCGAGGTGCTCGCCGAGGTGGTCGACGCCGTCGGCGGCCGCGTACCGGTGCTCATCGACAGCGGATTCCGCCGCGGCCGCGACGTGCTCAAGGCCCTGGCGCTGGGCGCTGACGCTGTCTGTCTCGGCCGGGTTCCGCGTTGGGGACTTGGCGCCTACGGCGTCCCGGGCGCGCAGCGCGTGCTCGAGATAGTGCAGGCCGAGCTCGTACAGGCAATGGCAGCGCTCGGCCGCCCGACGTTGGCGGCGCTCGATCGAACCGCCGTCAGGACGGAATTCCCATGAATAGCCAGGGCGGCCCACCCCTGCCCCCGAGCGGCGAGCTGATCAATGTGCCCGAGTTCGAGGCGGCGGCCAGGGCGGTGTTGCCCACCGGTGTCTTCGCCACGCTGGCGGGCGGGAACCGGGCGCCGTTCGAGCGGATGACCTTCCGTCAGAAACTGATGGTCGACGGGACGGGGATTGACCTGTCGACCGAGTTGTTCGGGGAGCGCATGTTTGCGCCGACGATCATCGGCCCGGTGTCTGCGCAGAACGCGTACCACGCGCAGGGCGAGCTGGAAACCGCCCGCGGTGCGGCAGCGGCCAAGACGATCATGGTGGTCAGCAGCCGGTCAAGCCGGAGCGTCGAGGCCATCGCGGCCGAGACCGATGCGGCGCTCTGGTTCCAGGTCTACAGCGACGAGGGGTTGGCGGCCCGTTCCGCAATCCACCGTGCCGTGGGCGCCGGCGTCAAGGCAGTGTGCATCACCGTGAACGATCCGAGCGCGTCCGATCGTCGGGCGTTCGGACCTCCCCGCGTGGATTGGGACGCCGTCAATCGCATCGCGGACGGCGCGGGTGTCCCCGTGATCGTCAAGGGCGTGTTGGCGCCGGAAGACGCCGAGCGCGCCACCCGCCACGGCATGCAGGGCATCGTTGTCTCGGATCACGGCGCCGGCGCCCCGGGCCGCGTTGCCGGTGCGCCGATCGATGTGCTGCCGGACATTGCGGCGGCGGCCGGCGACCGACTCGCGGTACTGATCGACGGCGGTTTCCGCCGCGGCACCGACATTCTCAAGGCGCTCGCGCTCGGCGCACGGGCCGTACTGCTCGCGCGTCCGATCATGTGGGGCCTCGCGGCGTACGGCGCGGCCGGCGTCGCGGCCGTACTGTTCCTCCTGCACAACGAGCTTGCCCGCAGCATGGTCGCGGCGGGGCGCCCCGCCGTCGCCCTGATCGACCGCGCCCTCGTCAGGATCCATACCCGGTAACCCACGTCCGAGTGGGCCCTGCGCTATCTCTTGGTGGTCCCGGCGGACTGTTGTATAGTGCTGCCCACTCGCCGGATGGATCCACGTCGCTGGACTGGGAGGAAACAAGGATGAAGCTGGTCACCGCAATCATCAAGCCGCACATGCTCGACGACGTCCGGGACACCCTGTCAAAGGTGGGCGTCACCGGATTGACCGTTACGGAGGTCCGCGGTTTCGGGCGCCAGAAAGGCCACACCGAGATCTATCGCGGCGCCGAGTATTCGGTCGATTTCGTGCCGAAGATCAAGATCGAAATCGTCGTGTCCGACGAACGGGCGGATGCCGTTATCGACGCGGTCAAGACATCCGCGCGGACAGGGCAGATCGGGGACGGCAAGATCTTCGTCTGCGACATGGAACAGGCCATCCGCATTCGCACCAGCGAAGCGGGCGACGACGCGCTCTAGCGAAGACACACGAGGAGGAACGACACCCATGCAACCAACAAGCCGCTGGATCGCGCCGTTCGGCTTCCTCCTGTTCCTGCTGGCCGCGCCGCACGAGGCGTGGGCGCAGGGCGATGAGCTCAACTCCGGCGACACGGCCTGGATGCTCACGGCGAGCGTCCTCGTGCTGTTCATGACCATTCCCGGCCTGTCGCTCTTCTACGCCGGCCTGGTGCGCGCCAAGAACGTGCTGTCGGTAATGATGCAGTGCTTCGCCATCACCTGCATGGTGACCATCCTGTGGACGCTGTACGCCTACGGGCTGGCGTTCGGGGACGGCGGCGCGCTCAACGCGTTCGTCGGGATGGGCAACGTGATGCTCTCGAACGTCGGCGTGAACACCATGTCGGGAACCATTCCCGAGAGCGTGTTCCAGATGTTCCAGCTCACCTTCGCCATCATCACGCCGGCGCTGATCGTGGGCGCCTTCGCGGAACGGATGAAGTTCTCCGCGATGCTGTGGTTCATGGCCATCTGGCTCACGGTCGTTTACGCACCCATCGCCCACTGGGTATGGGGCGGCGGCTGGCTCGGCGAGATGGGAGTGCTCGACTTCGCCGGAGGCACGGTCGTCCACATCAACGCCGGCATCGCGGCGCTCGTGCTCTGCATCGTGCTCGGCAAGCGCCGCGGCTACCCCGGCACCCTGATGACACCCAACAGCCTGGTGCTGACCGTCGTGGGTGCGTCGATGCTGTGGGTCGGCTGGTTCGGATTCAATGCCGGCAGCCAATTGGCGGCTGACGGCGTTGCGGGCATGGCGATGGCCGTCACGCATATCTGCACGGCGACCGCAGCGTTCACGTGGATGGTGGTCGAGTGGGTCCGGCACGGCAAGCCGAGCGTGCTCGGCATCGCGACCGGCGCCGTGGCGGGACTCGTCGCCATCACCCCGGCGTCCGGCACGGTCGGACCGATCGGGGCGATTGCCATCGGCGTCGCGTCGGGCGTGCTGTGCTTCTTCGCCGCCAGCAGCCTCAAGCGCGCGATGGGTTACGACGATTCGCTGGACGTCTTCGGCGTGCATGGCGTCGGGGGCTTCGTCGGCGCGATACTGACCGGCGTTTTCACGGCCGAGATGTTCGGCGGCTCGGGGCTCGACGGCGGCATCGGCAGCCAGGTGGTGCTGCAGTTCATCGGCGCCGCGGCGACCATCGTCTACAGCGGCGCGCTGACGTGGATCATCCTCAAGGTGCTGGACGGCGCGATCGGGCTGCGCGTCACGCCCGACGAGGAGGAAGAGGGCCTCGACCTCGCGCTGCACGACGAGCGAGGGTTCAGCCTGTAGCCTGGCGACATGCGGGCCGCTCAGCGAATGACGCCCGCCGTGCGCAATGCCGTGAGGTCACCGGGCGCGTAGCCGGCTTCGCGCAGCACTTCGTCCGTGTGCTGGCCCAGCAGCGGGGCCGGACGCCCCGGGCGGGGCGGCGTACGGGACATCTTGAGCGGGCTGCCGAGGGTGCGCAACCGGCCCAGTGTCGGGTGGTCCGTCTCCAACACCATGTCGCGGGCCGAGATCTGCTCGTCCTGGAAGACTTCGGCGTAGGTATTGATCGGGCCGCACGGCACGCCGTGCTCCTCGAACAGCGCCAGCCAGTGCGCCCGCGCCCGCGTTCTGGTGACCACCTCAATCAACTCGGCCAGCGCCTGCCGGTTCGCCACGCGCGCGGTATCGTCCGCGTAGTCGGGATCGCTGGTCCACTCGGGGTGTCCGAGCAGGCGGCACAGGCGCTCGAACAGCCGATCGTTGGCGGCGCCGATCGTGACGTAACCATCGGCGCACGCCACGGCCTGGTACGGCGCGCTCATCCGGTGGGCCGAACCCATTGGTTGCGGCGCGCGGCCGCTTGAGAAATACTCGGTCGCCTCCCACACCGACAGCGCCACGCCCGCCTCCACGAGCGACGTGTCGACGTGCTGCCCCTCCCCCGTCCGGGTCCGGTAGTGTAGCGCCGCCAGGATGCCGCTGGCGGCGAACAGACCGGCGCCGAGGTCGGTGAGCGGAATGCCCGCCTTGACCGGCGCACCGCCCGGTTCTCCCGTCACCGACATGATGCCGGAGACGCCCTGCGCAACCAGATCGAACCCGCCGCGGGCGCCGTGCGGACCGGTCTGTCCGTAACCGGATATCGAGGCGTAGATGAGCGCAGGGTTTGCGGCTTTCAGGTCGTCGTATCCCAGGCCGCGGCGCGCCATCACTCCGGGCCGCGCATTTTCTATCAGCACGTCGGCGCCGCCCGCGAGGCGCAGGACTATTTCGCGCCCGGCGGCAGTCTTCATGTCGATCACAATGCTCCGCTTGCCGCGGTTGACCGCGTTGAAGGCGGGACTGTCGGAGCCTCGTGCGCCCGCCATGCGGCGCGATGCATCGCCGCCCGGCGGCGCCTCGACCTTGATGACGTCGGCGCCCAGGTCGCACAGCAGCATGGCGCAGTACGGGCCGGCCATGACCTGTGTGACGTCGAGCACTCGGATACCATTCAGTGCATGTTGCATCGACTATTCCATGCCGCCCTCGCGGCTGCGACCAAGGAGACGCGCCATCGTGCCGACGCCCCACGTGCTGTACGAGCAGACCGGAGCCATTGCCGTCCTGACGTTCAACCGCCCCGAGGCGCGCAATGCGATGACATGGGAAATGTATCAGGCGCTGGTCGACTTCTGCGACCGGGCTGAAAGCGATTCGGCCGTCCGGGTCCTGGTGCTGCGCGGCGCGGGCGGCAAGGCGTTCGTGGCGGGCACGGACATTGCCGGGTTTCGCGGCTTCGCTTCGCCCGCCGACGGCATCGCCTATGAGCAGCGCCTCGATGCGGTAATCGAGCGGCTCGAGCGGGTCGCCGTGGCCACCATCGCGCAAATCGACGGCGTTGTTGCGGGTGGCGGCGCCGCGATTGCCGCTGCCTGCGACCTGCGCATCTGCACGCCGGCTGCGCGCTTCGGCGTGCCCATAGCGCGCACGCTGGGCAACTGCCTCTCGGCGGCCAACCACGCGCGTTTTCTCGATTTGATCGGGCCGACGCGGCTCAAGGAGATGCTGTATACGGGACGGCTGCTCGGCCCACAGGAAGCGCTGGAAGCCGGCCTGATCAATCGTCTGGTCAAGTCGGAGGAACTCGCTGACGCGGTGCTGGAGATGGCGGCCACGATTGCCGCCAACGCCCCGCTCACCATCCGCGCGACCAAGGAGATGATTCGCCGCGTCCAGGTGCAGCGCCGGCCCGCACCCGGAACCGGTCACGACCTGATCGGCGCGTGCTACGGGAGCGCCGACTTTCGCGAGGGCGTCGACGCCTTCCTCGCCAAGCGCGCTCCGCACTGGCGGGGCGTGTAACCGGATGGCGGCCTCGGTCTCGTTGACAGGCTGCGCACCGTGACGCCAACCCGTACCGTCATTCGCCTGCTGTAATACAGAGGGAGTGCGAGGGTGACTGCCGGCACAGCACATCCTGCGCCGTCTGGCCACGCTGGTTCTTGACGTTGAGGTCTGCCCCGTGCTCGGCGAGCAGCTCGACGACCGAGGCGTAGCCAAGCACCGCGGCGCCGTGTGCGGCCGTGTTGCCACTGTCATTGGCGGCATTGACGTCACCGCCGAACTCGAGCACCAACCGGGTGCCTTCCAGCGTGGGCTGCTCGTTCGCAGCCTTCAGGAGCCTGGCCGCATCGGGACCGATTCCCTGGTTGCGCCGGTTCATCCCGATCGACCCCGGCCGGTAGCCGATGCCGGCGATCGACATCAGCGGCGTCGTCCCGTCGTCTGCGGCCAGGAGCGGGTCGGCGCCGCTGTCGACCAGCGCTCGCATGATATCGACCTCCGCGAACTTTGCCGCGAGCCAGAACGGGGTGGCGCCCCTCCAGCGTTCGGACAGGGCGTACCAGTAGGCCTCGCGCCGCTGCTGGCTGCCCTCGGCCAGACGGGCATTCGGATCGGCCCCGCGCGCGCACAGCGACTCGACGAGCTCCAGGTCTCCGCGCACGACGGCCGTGTGCAGGGGGCTGTACCCGGCGCCATGGTCATTGGGATCGGCGCCCCGGTCGAGAAGCAATGCGGCGACCTGGCCCTGACCGCTGAAGCTGGCCACCACCAGCGCCGACTCGCCCGTGGGCGCCGCTTCGTTGACGTCCGCGCCGGCGTCGAGCAACAGTCGGACGTTCTCGACGTGTCCGTTTCGCGCGGCGAACAGCAACGGCGTGTAGCCACGCTGGGGCACCATGACCGCTCCCCCGCCGACGTCGTCCAGAGGATTCCCAAGACTGACGGGAAGCAGGTACGTGGTCGACCGCGCGTGGATGTCGGCGCCGTGCGCCAACAACAGCCGGATGACCTCCGGGTCCTTCCGGGCCGCTGCCCGCATGAGGGCGGTCTGCCCGTAGGACGCCTCCCGGGCGTTCACGTTGGTGGCGCCGCGGTCGAGGAGCATCGCCACCGCATCCACGGCACCGGTCCCCGCGCACGTCATCAGCAGCGTCTCGCCCATCGAGGTTGCCGCGTTCGGATCCGCGCCCGCCGCCAGGAGCTGCGCGAGCATGGCGGCGTTACGGTTGAGACACGCCAACGAGGCAGGGCTGACCCCGTAGTCGTTGGCGGCGGTCACATCCGCGCCGGCGCGCAGGAGCGCGTCGGCCACCTGGGCATCGTCTCGCTCCACCGCCCAATGCAGCGCCGTGGCCCCGTCCCCCTCGCGGGCGTTGACATCGACGCCCTGGTCGAGCAGGGCGCGCACCAATTGATGGTCCCGCGCCTTGACAGCCCCTATCAACTGCAGGTCGGCGGCCGCGGCCCAGGCGCTCCCGGCGCAGAGACAGACAGCAGCCACTTGAGCCACGGCGTGCCGACATCGGCGCATACCCTCTCCCTCGGTCCTTTCTCCGCGGCCGCAGGCTACGCGCGATGCGAGAGTTGGTGGATCTCCTGCTCGCTGCCGGCGAAGGCTTCCACGGGGACGCCCAG
>JAGWAI010000010.1:0-33827 GCA_021296485.1 Acidobacteriota bacterium | reverse complement strand
GTGTCCTCCGCAAAGACGACGTGCTGGCCTCCGGCGATCTGGCCGGCCCCGCCACCGACCACCAGGATCGGCAGGTCGTTCGTGTTGTGTCGGTTCGAGTTCCGGATCGCCGATCCGTAGAGGATCATGAGATGGTCCAGCAGCGAGCCGTCGCCGTCCTCGGTCGACCTGAGCTTCAGCAGGAAGTCGGTGAAGAGCTGCATGTGGTACGCGTTGATCTTCGCCAGCTTCTCGATTTTCTCGGGTGCGTCCTGGTGATGGCTGAGCGGATGGTGCGGCTCCGAAATGCCGATCTGCGGGTAGGTCGCGCCGCTCTCCTCACGCCCGACCATGAACGAGACCACGCGCGTCATGTCGGTCTGATAGGCCAGCACCATCAGGTCGAACATCAGGGTGGCATGCTCTTCATACGAGATCGGGATCCCCTGCGGAGCCGCAATCTCGGGCAGCTCGCGGTCAGCCTGCTGCTCGACGATCTCGATGCGTCGTTCGATCTCGCGGGCGGCTTCCAGATACTCGTCGATCTTGCGCCGGTCATAGGGCGCCAGTCCCGCCCGCAGACGGGCAACCTTGCCCATGACAACGTCGAGCACGCTCCGCTGCTGCTCTGCGCGCGTGCGGCGCACCTCGGCGCTCGTGTTACCGACATCGCCAAACAGGCGTTCGAACACCGTGCGCGGATTCGTTTCGCGCGGCATGGGGGTCGTCGTGTTCGCCCAAGAGTTGTTCAGATACGCACAGCTGAAGCCGCCGTCGCAGGTCGACACGCCATAGACGGTGTCCCCGCCCTCGAGCGAGAGCTCCAACGAGGGCAGCGGCGTCTCGAGCCCCAGTCCCGGTGCACTGGCGGCAACCTGGTCCATCGAAATGCCCAGTTGCAGCGCCGACCCGGCCGTGCGCTTCGCTTTGGCGCCGGTCAGAAAGGCGGCCGCCGCCGCCGAGTGACTGGTGCCCACGCCGGGCCGCGCGGCGCCGACGCTGTACAGTCCCGTGAGCACCACGACCTGGTCGCGCACCGGCTCGAGCGCCTTCAGGGCCGGTGTCAACTCGAAGTCTGCGCCTGCCGCCTCCGGGGTCCAGTACTCGCGAGGAGCGCCGTTCGGCACAATCACGACACCAAGACGCTTGGTCGGCATCGCCGCGGCCTTGCCGGCCGCGGTCAGGGCCGGCACCATGGCATCCAGGAAGGGCAGCGCCAGCGCCGTCCCCACGCCTCGCAGAACGGTGCGCCGCGGGATCGCCTTCTTGGCAATGAACATCAGCCTGCCCTCCTCGTCTGAAACGGTCTGCTGTTGACGATAGCGAGAATCACGGCAGACCAGCGCGACTCGTCCGCTGCGGCCTGTCGCTGGATCTGCCGGACCACGGGCATGTCGGACGCTTCCAGCGTCCGTCCGGTCGCATAGGTCAGGAACCGCTCGATCACGGAGCCGACGAACAGGTCCTCGCGGCTTGCCAGGATCGTCCGCAGGCCGGCCGCGCCGTCGAAATCGCTGCCGTCCGGCGTCGTGCCCGATGTATCGATGACCGGGCCGATCTCGCCCGGGATTCCGGTCTCTTCCGTCGTCCGCCAGCGCCCGATCGCATCGAAGTTCTCCAACGCAAACCCCAGGGGGTCCATCATCCGGTGACACGACGCGCAGACCGGGTTGCCCCGGTGCAGCGCCATGCGGGCGCGCAACGAGGTCGGCGCCTCACCGGGCTCGCGCTCGTCCAGGCCCGGCACATCGGCCGGCGCTTCCGGAGGCGGCGTGCCCATCAAGGTCTCGAGCACCCACTTGCCCCGTGCGACCGGGGAGGTGCGGTTCGCGTACGAGGTGAGCGTCAGAATGCTCCCCAGCCCCAGCAGACCGGCCCGCCGATCATCCTGCCATTCCATGCGCCGGAAGTGGTTCCCGTGGATGTTCGGGATCCCGTAGTGACGCGCCAGGCGTTCGTTGACGTAGGTGTAGTCGGCCGTCAGCAGCTCGACCACGGGTCGATCATCGCGCAGCTGGGCCTCCAGAAAGAGCTGGGCTTCTCGATCCATCGCGTCGCGCAGGTTCTCGTCGAACGTCGGAAAGATAGTCGGGTCAGGCGCGGCGTTGCGGATCAGGCTCAGGCCGAGCCATTGGCCGAAGAACCGCTCGGCCAACGTCGTGCGTGCGCGGGGACTCGCCAACATCCGGCGCACCTGCCGCTCGAGCTCTTCCGGCTCGCTCAACCGGCCACGAGCTGCCACGTCCAGCAACTCGTCATCGGGGATGCTGGCCCAGAGAAAGAACGACAACCGTGAGGCCAGCTCGAGGTCGGTGACCGGGTACTCAACCCCGGGCTCGACATCCCCGGGCGGCGCGGCTTCGACACGGAACAGAAACTCCGGATCGGTGAGCAGGAACTCCAGGGCCCTCTGGATCCCGGCATCGAAGGTCCCGTCGCGCCGGCCGTCGTCGTAGAAGCCGCGCAGCATCGCCAGGTCGTCCGCGGTCACCGGGCGGCGATAGGCGCGCCGCGCGAGCCCGCCGAGGATCTCGCCAGCGCATTCCGCCTCATCTGTGCCAGCGGCCGGGTGACAGACGAAGATCGCATCCCGCGCCGCAGTGGCCTGCGGCGACTGCGCGCCGAACGGGCCGGTGATGTCCAACGCAGAGACCGCGGGGTTGCCTTCCTGGCGCTCATCGGTGCTGTACCCGTAGGCCGCCGGGTTCGCGACCGGCTGCAGGATGCCCTCGTCCCAGGCCGGCTTCTTCACGAATGCAACGCTCACCATCCGCTTCCCGGCTTCGACCGGCACCCGGACTTCCAGGTCATCGTCGGCGTGTACCGAGTACCAATCCCACCCAGCGACACCCGGGTCGCCCGCGCTGCGGCCGCAAAAGCTCGTGGGGCACCGCGGCCCGTCGTACGCGCCGCCGACCGCGAACGACGCGACGAGCGCCTTGTCGACGCGCACGTCGAGCTGGTGCGGCGTATTGCCGAGCCCGCGGATGTAGTTGTAGAAATTACGGCGCAGGCCAATCTTGAACACATACTCCCCGTCCAGCGGGAAGTAGTGCTCCACCGCAAGGCCGCCGCGCGTCCCCCACGGCAGGTCTTCGCTCGTACGGTCGTCTTGTACTTCGGCCTGGGGGACGCGGTAGGTGTCGGCGCGCGACACCATGGCCGGGTCTCCGATCGCCAGTTGACTGATACGCCGGGCCGCCGCCAGGTAGCGCTCCATCAAGGTCGTAGACGTTGAGAGCGTATCGGCGTTGTTGTCGAATCCCTCCGCGCTGACGTCGTCCGGCGGAAGCAGGGATTCGACGTTGACGTCGAGGCCGAGCAGGTCGCGCACCGCGTTCCGGTACTCGTTGCGGTTGAGCCGGTGCGCGGTCATCGGACGGCCCGCAGGCGGATTGGTTGCCGCGGCGCGGTCCAGCTCCCGTTCCAGCCAGGTTGCCGCGGCGTGCCGGGTCGTGGGGTCAGGACCCCGTGAGCCCATCGGGGGCATCAGCCCCGCCCGGACCCGGCGCACCACCTCTTCCCACAACTCGGCGTGAGCGCCGACGTCGTCCACGTCGGCCCCCTCCAGCGAGATGGGGACCGCCCCGGCTTGCTGCCGACGATCAGTGTGACATCGCAGGCAGTACTGCTCTAAAAAGCCCTGGAATTCGTCGGCCGACTCCACGCCGGACACTGCCTGGGCGTGGCCTGTAGTCGAGAACAGGCCCCCGCCGAGCACGACCACGACTGCCGCTCCGACCGTCGTCCTGAACAGCCACCTTGTCATAGTAGCCTTCCGATACACGCGATTCCCGGCAGGTGGTAGATGACGGCAACCAGATCGCGAGTCATTTCCGAACCTGGAAGCGCCCGTGAGATTCTATCATCATGGACCCGCTTCCCCGCGGTGAACGTTCTGCCGCACGAGGTCCGCGATACGGTCCAGGCCCACCGCCACGTTGCCGGTCAGGTGCAGCCGCAGCAGCCGCCGGCCGCGGTCCGACAACACCTGGTAGTCGCCGCTCGCCTGCGCGGCTTTGACCACACCGAATGTCGAGCGGCGGCCGGGGACAGCCAGGTCCGCGCTGTCGTCGCAGGTGATCTGAATGAAGACGCCGGTATTCGGACCGCCCTTGTACAACTGGCCGGTCGAATGTAGAAACCGTGGCCCGAAACCGACCGACGTCGCCGCGCCACGCGCATCCCGGACGGCGTGTCGGATACGTTGGAGCGGGCGCGCGTGGCGATCGGCCATCTCAACATAGGCCAGCAGCGCAAGATAGTCTCCCGGACCGATGCGATCGCAATGGGCGCCAAGCACGCTTTCCAATCGGCCGTCGCCGGCGCGCCCCGCGATCACCTCGGCATTCATCCGATCCGCATAGACCGAGATGCTGCCGTCCCGAATGATCGGCTCTTCGGCCGGCAGCGCGCCCTCGGCTTCGTACGCCACCGTCAGCCGCCGCGTCTCGACCTTGCTCGCCTCGACATCCGGCTGGTCGAACGGGTTGATACCCATTGCCGATCCGGCCACGGCCGTGGCGAATTCCCAGCGGTAGAACTCCGCGGCCAGGTCGTATGCATCCTTCAGGACGAGGCGGATGACCGGGCGACCAGCGGCCTCCAGACCTTCGACCGCCGCGTCCTGCGCAGCGTCGGGAGCCAGCTGATCGCGAACGTATACGAACAGCCGATCGTCCCGGTAGACCTCGGGCGGTCCGACTTTCTCTCCGTCAACCGGAATGAGGCCGACGCCGTTCTTCCCGGTGGATTCGGCCAGCAGCTGCTCCAGCCAGGCGCCCAGGGGTTTGTAGGCCGGCGACATCACGAACGTCAACTTGTCGCGCCCTATGCGTGCGCCCGCGGCCAGCATCAGCCCGAGCATCGCACCCGGATTCTCAAGCAGCGGCACGTCCGCCTCACACGCCGCACGCATTGCCGCGGCTCGCGCTGCCAGGCGCTCCACTTCGAGTCCCATGACAGCGGCTGGAACCAGACCGAAGTTGGAGAGCGCCGAGAACCGGCCGCCAATGGCGGGAACGCCGTGGAACAGATGCCCGAATCGTTCCGCGCGCGCCAACTGTTCGAGCTGTGACCCGGGGTCCGTTATGGCCACGAACTGTCGGGCGGCGTTCGCGCCCAACGCCTGGCGCGCCCGCGCCGCAAAGTACCGCAGGAACAGATCCGGCTCCAGCGTCGTACCGGACTTGCTCGCGACGATGAAGAGCGCCCGCCCATAGTCGATCCGCGCGTCTACCGCCCGCACCTGCGCCGGATCGGTGGAGTCGATCACGTGCAGTTGCAGCGCGCCGGCCGGCCGCTCGAAACACTGCCGCAGCACGTCCGGGCAAAGGCTAGACCCGCCCATGCCCATCAGCACGGCATGCTCGAATCCTCCGGCACGCACTTCCCGCTGCAGCGCCTCCAGGGACTTCAGCTCACCGGATGACACGGGAACCGCCCGCAGCCAGCCCAGCCAACGGCCCTCGTCGGCGCCGGTCCACAACGCCGCGTCGCCGCGCCATAGGCGGGAAACCCCGTCATCGGATTCCCAATCTGCGGCCAGGTTGTTCAGCGCACTTGCCAGAACCGGTGGAACGGTGATCACAACGCTGTCTCCCGGTTACCTGAAGACTCACTGGCCGAGTCGAAAAACGACCATTTCGCTAGAAAAGGCAAGGATGGGACACGCCTCGGCGGCCACGGCGCTGGACAATGGGGTCCCCGCTAGCGGCGGCCGGGGGTTCGGGGCGCAGCCCCGAGACAAAGACGCTAGTTCCCGGTCAGCGGGCTGGGCCCACCGCGGAAGGTCAGCAGGTAGTCGCGCACCGACTCGATCTGGCGAATGCCATCCGCGTCGAACTGCGGGTACAACGACCCCGGGTACTCCGTCCAGAACATGGGCATGCGCGTCCCGGGCTGTATCTCGAGCGGCGCCACCAGCCAGTCCAGAATCCAGTCCGGCTGCAAGCGTTCCTGCGCCATGCGCAGGTCCGGCGCGAGATTGTCCGTCGGCTGGTCTTCCGGAATCGTGTCCAGCACGTGACACTGCTGGCAGCGGAGCAGGTCGAACAACTCCTCGCCCGTGCGGATCACTCCCGGTTCAGGCTCGACTTCATGGGTCCTGAACGGGCCGACAACGTCGGAAATCGCGGCGAAATAGTCGATGACGCCGTTCCAATGATCATCCTCCAGTCCGAAGGTCGGCATTCGCACGTCGAGCCATGGCCGGATGGTGATCGGCCCCCGCAGGAAGGCGTACAGCCAGTCGGGCTTGACCTTGGCTCCCTCGGGCGTGAGCAGCGGCGGCGCCAGCGCCGCATCGTCCACGAGTTGCAGATAGTCGCCACCGTCCGCCTCTATCTCGTGGCAGGCCACGCAGTTGCGGCGGCGGACCAGGTTGCGTCCCTCGCGAAGCGCGTCGTGCCGCGCCGAGCGGGGCGCCTGCGAGGCGAGCGGTTGCACCTCGCTCTGGAAGCTCATTATGGCCGTCGCCAGCAGGGTGGTCTCTTCCTCGCTGAATTCGTAATTCGGCATCCGCAGCTTCTCGAGCGGCTGCAGGACGCGGCTGCGATCGTATATGCGCGGGTCCCGCAGCTTCTGCTTGAACCACTCGACCTTGGTGTGCGGAATCTCGTGCACGAAGGCGAAGTCGAGTCGCGCGATCAGCTTCGTGCCCTCCTCCGACAACTCGATGCCGATCGGCTGCGTATCCTCGAATCCCGAGATTTCGTGGCAGCTGTAGCACCCGTAGCGGCCGATTGCGCGCCGCCCCAGCTCGAGCTGCCGCTCCTCGGCCGACATCGCCGCGACCGTCGCGTTCGCCTCGTCGGTCGGCACGATCGAGCGCAGGTAGTCGGTCAGAATCGCGGTGACGTCCGCGTCGGTGTAGCTGGCCCGCGGTCCGTCGCCGTCCGCGCCGACCAGCGTCTCCAGATAGGTCGCGACATCGCCGACTTCCCGGTCCGTCAGGCGAAGGTCGGGCATGTACGTCCCGGCGCTGAAATGCCGCGGATCGCGGACCCAGTCGAACAGCCACTCGAACGTAGTCTTGCTGCCGATGTTCTGCAGCGGCTGACCGAACGTTCTGCGCGGCCCCGCATCCAGCCGATCCTCGTCGCCGGCCACGTGACAGGCCAGGCAGCCGACCGACTCGACGATCTCGCGGCCGCGTTCCGGATCGCCTCTCGTCGGCGACGAAACCGCGAACTCGTGGTTCTCCGAACTCGCGAACAGGTAGGCCACGACCGCATCAATTTCCGCCTCGTTCCGGACCGCGTCCTCGGGCGAGCTGGTATTGCTGTTGTACCAGATGCGCGGCATCCAGGTGCTCGACTTGATGGCGCGCGGCTCCCGGATCCAGCGCGCCACCCAGTCCCGCTCCAGCTTGGAATCGATTTTCGTCAGGCTGGGTCCGGGGCGCCGCAGGTCCTCGAACCCGCGCGTCTTGTGGCAGGCGTAGCAGCCGGCCCGCTCGTACAGGCCGTAGGCCATGCTCAATTTGGGACCTTCGGGAATGAAGACCGTCTCCTGGTGGCACTTCGCGCACGACGCCTCGGTCATGTTTGTGGGAAGCATCGGGAAGTCCCAGAGGTGGGGCTCCTCCCAGTCCAAATCGTGCTCCCACGCAAGCGTCTGCTCCTCGCCTTCAGGCGTGTGCGACGAATGCCGGAACGTCAGCGACTGGCCCATGCCCTCGTGGCACACCGTGCAGCCGAACTGCCCGACCGGGTGCGGCGAGGCGCTGCCGACGTACGCTTCAATGTTCGAATGCGTGCGGAAAGGCTGCGGGTATTCTTCGTAACCCTCCCGGTCGATCGCCAGATGGCAGGTGGTGCAGCGGTCCATCTTGGCAACGCGGATGAAGTTGACGTCGTCGACGATTGCCGGAGTGATGATCTGGCGCACCGTGATGGTAGGCGCCATGAAGTCGAGCAGCGGCGCGTTCAGGATCAGGTCGTTAACCAGGCTCGGCTGCAGATCGGCGACGCGGTCGCCATGGCGTGTGGTCTCGGAGGTCAGCTCACGGACTTGCGCTTCTATCTCCGTAACCTGGTTCGTGAACTCTCCAATCTGCGCTCGAATGCCGTCGCGATCCGCCGTCAGGCGCTCCACCTGGAGGCCCAGGTCGAGCCAGTGCTGGAACATCTCGTCTATCGCGGCGCGCTCCGACTCCGCTTCCTCCGGATGCTCCTCCTGCAACTCCTCGAACTCGTAACGCTCGGCGTCGTAAACCGCCTTCGTCGACTGGAATTCCTGATTTGTCAGAAACAGATCGGCCTCGACCCCTTCGAGCTGCCCCTGCAACGCGTCGATCTGATCCTGGCTGGCGTCCCGCTCCGCCTCCGCCTGCGCCCGTTGCGCCTGCAGCTCCGCCAGTTGCGTCTGGTCGACGTCGGTCTGCGCTGCCGCCAGGCCGGCCCGCGTCACCTCCAGCTCCAGCTCCACGAAGCGCCGCTGGTAGTCCTTCCATTGGCGGTCGTAATCGTCCCAGACCATCAGGATCGTGGTGACGAACAGAAAGATGCTGGACGCCGCAAAAACGACGTTCAGGAAATCAACGTTATACGCGTGTCCGACAGACCTCTTGTCAGCCATCTCCGCTACGCTCGCCTCACCCTCTACAGTCCGCGCCGTTGCACGGACAATTCTAGATATTGAAGAAGAACTCGGGAATCGATACCACGTATTTCAGGTTGAAGATCCACCGTGTCAACATCTTCACCGGCAGCGACAGCATCATCAGAAACAGCATTGCCGTGACGTAGAAGCGCGTCGCCCCGAGCTTTTCGTAGTAGCGCCGGAACATCCTGGCCAGCAGCGGCGGCAGCACCGCCACGTAGGCCAGCGTGAGAATGATTCCGAAGACCTCGCGAATGAACCAGTGCTCCGGCAGCGGCTGCCCCAGCATCCGCACCCAGATGAAGTCCGACAACTGGACGTTCGTGAGCGGCTCCAGCTTGTGGATGTCCCAGTACTCGAACGGCCCGAAGAAGTTCCAGTTCGGTCCGCGCAGGAACGTGCCCAGGACAATCAACGACGACCACAGCACCAGGAACCCGAACAGGAAGATCGTGATTTCGACCTTGCGCTCGCGGAACGTGTAGTAGCCGTTCCCCTTCGGGTTCGTGTCCACATACGGAATGGCCATCAATCCGACGATGATCAGGCTCGGCAGCACCACGCCGGCCAGCCACGGGTCGAAGTACACCAGCATTTCCTGCAGACCCAGGAAGTACCACGGGGCTTTCGACGGGTTCGGCGTGTTGGCCGGATTCGCCGGCTGCTCCAGCGGCGCCTCGAGGCCCACCGACCAGACGATCAGGATCGCGGTGCACAGGATGAGCGCTATCAGCTCCGTGTAGACAAGGTCCGGCCAGACCCAGACGCGATCGGATTCCTGTTTCTCGATCGGGTCGTCACCCGCCGCGATCCGCCGGTCGTTGAGCACCCCTTCACGTATGGAGTACCAAGTGAAGAAGACCACCAGGAAGATGAGCGCCACGATCGGCACGTTGTCGGGCTTGACGACGATCAGCCGGAAGTTCTCGTCGAACAGGCCGAAGCCGAAGAACACCGCCAGGAAGCCGAGCATGCCGTAGCCGACCGCGTCCTTCGAAAAGAGCTCCCGCTTCCAGACGATCACGGCCAGCGCCACGACCGACATGACGAAGAACAGGCGCGGGTCCGCGAATAGATTGATAAACGCCTTGATCAAATCCATGGTTCTTATCTAGAGCGGACCGGAAATGCCCCCGTCCTTCCTGACGCGCCAGAAGTGTACGGCCATGAGAAACCCGATAACGAGCGGCAGCCCCACGCAGTGCAGCACGTAGAACCGCAGCAACGCCCCCTCGCCGACGAAGGTGCCGCCGAGCAGCGCGAAGCGGGCATCGTCCGCCGCGTGAATAAGCTGTACGTCGCCGAGCGCCAACAGCGCCGCGCCCGGTCCCTCGTGTCCGAGGAAGGGCGTTGCCCGCGCCATGTTCGAACCGACCGTGATTGCCCAGATCGCCAGCTGGTCCCACGGCAGCAGGTAGCCCGTGAACGACAGCAGCAGGGTCAGGACCAACATGATGACCCCGATGTTCCAGTTGAACTCGCGCGGCGGCTTGTACGACCCGGTCATGAAGACACGAAACATGTGCAGCCAGACCGTGATGACCATCGCATGCGCGCCCCAGCGATGCATCTCCCGCATGATGCCGAGCGGCACGTGCTCGCGCAGGCCGACGATGTCCGAGTAGGCGTACTCGAGCGTCGGGCGGTAGTAGAACATCAGCAGCAGGCCGGTGAAGGTCAGCACCAGGAAGAGGAAGAAGCTCAGGCCGCCCATGCACCAGGTGTAGCGCAGCCGCACGCCGTGCTTCTTGAGCCTGACCGGGTGCAGGTGCAGGAACACGTTCGACAGCATGACCAGCACGCGGTTGCGGTCGTTGATCGGCGCGGCATGGCGGAA
This sequence comes from Acidobacteriota bacterium, assembly GCA_021296485.1. Lineage (GTDB taxonomy): Bacteria > Acidobacteriota > Vicinamibacteria > Vicinamibacterales > UBA8438 > JAAXGX01. The sequence goes on along the minus strand of JAGWAI010000010.1, from coordinate 23,407 downwards.
TACGGATGTCCAGATCTGCGTTTCCGTCAGCCAGTTCCAGCAGCGGACGAGCAACGCTTCCTTCGGTTGAACCGTCTCGGTTTGGGCCATTTCGTCGTCTACACCTCGAGGAACGACTCGGGATCGGTCCACTGCCCGAGCTCACTTTGATACTTGCGGCTCTTGTCGATCAGTATCTGGCCGTCTTCCGCCATGACGATGCGCGTCCGCTCCAGGGGGCGCGGCGCCGGCCCCTCGAAGTTGACGCCTGTCGGGCGGAAGCCGCTGCCGTGACACGGACACTTGAACTTGTTCTCGGCCGCGAGCCAGTTGGGGGTGCAACCCAGATGGGTGCAAATGGAGAACAACGCGTAGAAACCGGGCGCCTCGTGGACGGTATCGAACGACGTGCGCACGATCCACACGCCAAAGCGATCCTTCCACCGCTCGTCGACCCCGTCCGCGTACTCGTCGGGGAACCCGATCGTGAACTGCTGCGGCGGCTCGTTGAGAACGTTGGGGAACATGAAGCGGCCGGTCGCGGCGAGGCAGCCGGCCGTGGCCGCGGTGAAAGCGCCCCACGACAAGCCCAGCCAGCCGCGCCGCGACATGAGCGGAGAAGTGTCGTCCGCCGCCGCGGGCTTCGCGCGCTTCGCAACCGGCGCCTTCGCGGCGGCGCTGGTGGTCCGCCCGGCCAGCGCCGGATTCGGCGGCGGCGGAACGGCGCGCGCCGGCCGGGCCGAGGGCGCGGCGCCGGCTGTCGGCTTCGGCTTGCCGGCAGGCGGGGTTTCGGGTTTTAGCTCGTCAGCCATGCGGTCGTAGTCCTCGTTGCAGTACCGGAGTATCGCCTCCGAACGTCATGGTCAATCGTTGCACGGCGCCGTCAGCCGTGGCTCCGCGCCACACCGGCCTCAACCGTTGCCGGTTCGAGAAACTCCAGGGTTCTGAGCGCCATCTCGCGCACGCGCAGGCTGGCGTCGCTGCGGCTCAATTCGGCGACCGTCTCACGCAGCTCCGCGGCCTTGAGCGCTCCCACCGCCTGCAGTCCGCTCACCATGACCTCCGCCACCGGGTCCAACTGGGCATCCAGGTCCGGCGTACGGCTGACGGTGCCCTGCACGTAGTCGCGGTCAAGCATTCTGCGGAGCACCGTCATGCCGTCGCTGCGGCCGTGCCGGGCAAGCGCCACCGCGGCGTTCCAGCGGACATCCGGAACCGTGTCGTCCAGTGCGTTCCGCAGCGTGGCCGCCTGCTCGTCCAGCGGCAGCGCGCCAAGAGCATACACCGCCATCTTGCGGACGCCGGCGTCATCACTCAGGTACATCGCCTCGATTTCGTCGACCACCGCGGCATCGCCGATCGAGGCCAGCGCCCAGATGATGCTAATGCGCGTCTCGGTGTCCGGATCGTCCAACCCGGCGACGAGCTCTTCGACGGCTCCGGGCGGCACGTTCCGCAGGCGCCCGACCGCCAGTGCGAGGTAACGGCGCACGCGCGGATCGTCGCCCGCGGAGTCGGCAAAGGCCCTCAGAATCGCCGGTGCGAGGCCCGGATGCTGCGCCTCGACCTCAGGAGCATCCAGCATTCGCGAAAGCTCGTAGGCAGCCGGCCAACGCCGCTCGCGGCCGCCGGTCCGCACATCGTTGAGAAACTCTTCGGGCGTCCGCTCGTTCGTGACGAGCATGCGGAACCCGCCGTAGACGAGCACCACGACGCCGACCACGGCCAGCGGGATGAGGAAGAACTGGACGGCGAGCGCAGGCGCGCCTGTCAGCGGCCCGCGCCGAGGGCCGGGCTCGCGCTCGTCAAGCTTCTCCATACGCTACAAACACACCTGGGAATACGTGAACCGGCCACCGTGACACCACTGAGCGCGATGCCTCACGCAGCGCCGGCGGGCGGCGACCATCCAAACCGGCCAAGCGTACTACGAAGCGAGAATCCGGGTCAAGAAACGGCCTGCGCCGGCGGGCCTCAAATCTTCGGAAGCGTGACCACCTGCTGGGCCTGGTACTTGCCCCGCTTGTCCGCGTACGACACCGCGCACGGTTCGTCGCTCTGAAAGAACAGCACCTGGGCGATGCCTTCATTGGCGTAGATCCGCGCGGGCAGCGGCGTCGTATTCGATATCTCCAGCGTCGCCGTGCCTTCCCATTCGGGCTCGAAGGGCGTCACATTCACGATGATTCCGCAACGGGCGTACGTCGACTTGCCCAGGCAGATCGTCAGGACGTCCCGCGGAATGCGGAAATACTCAACGGTACGGGCGAGCGCGAACGAATTGGGCGGCACGATGCAGCTGTCCGCCTTGAGATCGACGAACGACAGCGGATCGAATTTCTTTGGGTCGATCACCGTCGTGTTGATGTTCGTGAACACCTTGAACTCGTCCGCTACGCGTATGTCATAGCCGTACGACGACAGGCCGTACGAAACGACGCCGCTGCGCACCTGCTTCTCGACGAACGGCTCGATCATCCGCTGCTCCAGAGCCATGCGCCGAATCCACGAATCGGATTTGATCGTCACTGAGACAGCCCTACCGCGAAAGCGGCGCAAGCACTGCGGTAACCACGATGATCGCCCACATTGGGCCCGCCGCGCCTATCTGTGTGCGGCCTTGAAGAAGAAATCGAGCTCGAACGCCGCCGTCTCGGGCGCGTCCGAGCCGTGCGTAGCGTTCGTCTCTATGGACGTGCCGTACTCGCGGCGGATCGTCCCGCGGCCGGCCTTTGCCGGATCCGTCACGCCCATCAGGCGCCGCCAGTGCCGGATTACGTCCGGCGCTTCAAGAGCGAGCACCACGACTGGTCCCGAAGACATGAAATCGGTGAGATTGTCGAAGAACGGCTTGTCGCGGTGCACCGCGTAGAACCCTTCGGCATCCGCCTTGGTCAAGCGCACGAGGCGCATCTCCCGGATCCGCAGATCGGCGGCTTCCATGCGCTGGATGATCGCACCGATGACGCCGCGTTCGACGGCATCCGGCTTGATGATGGCTAGTGTGCGTTCCATGTAGTCGGGACCATGCCGAGCGGCAATGCCGCTCAGCGCAGCGATTCCATGATTTCGTTGAGCGCCGCCCGTTGCGGACGGACGCGCGACTGCGGCAATTGCGCCAGCGGCTCGTCAACCAGGTTGAGCATGGCCAGGAAGTCGTCGCGATCCGGCTCCACGTAGATGACGCCCGTGGCGAACTCACCGCGCCGGCGGGTCTCGTTCAGTACGCGCAGCGCCTGGATCTTGTCCAGCGCGTCGTACTGCTCGTCGAGCTTGGTCAGGTACAGCGTCGAACCGTCGTGCATCGGGACCGCCTGCGTGGTTCCGGGCTCGTAGTCCACTGCGATATCTTCGAAGAACGGCACGAAGCTGACCTCCTCGAGCGGGTCGTCGTGCTCCTTCACGTGCGAATAGCTCTTCGTCGATCCCTCGTGATCGTTGAACGTGACGCAGGGCGACAGCACGTCGACCATCGCCGTCCCGCGATGGCTGAGCGCCGCCTTGAGGATCGCCATCAACTGCTTCTTGTCGCCGGAGAACGACCGCGCAACGAACGTCGCACCTAGCTCCACCGCGAGCGCACAAGTATCGATCGGCGGCAGATCATTGACCACGCCGGTCTTGAGCGTCGATCCGAGATCGGCGGTCGGGGAGAATTGACCCTTCGTCAGTCCGTAGCAGCCATTGTCCTCGATGATGTAGACGATGGGCAGGTTGCGCCGCATCAAATGCACGAACTGCCCGATCCCGATCGCGCCCGTGTCGCCGTCCCCGCTGACGCCGATCGCGATTAGCTTGCTGTTGGCGAGCAGCGCGCCGGTCCCCACCGACGGCATGCGTCCATGCACCGCGTTGAAGCCGTGCGCCGAGCCGAGGAAATACGCGGGACTCTTGCTGGAGCAGCCAATGCCCGAGAGCTTTATCACCCGCCCGGGATCGATGCCCATCTCGTAGCACGCGCCGATGATCCGCTCCGAGATGGCGTTATGGCCGCAACCCGCGCACAGCGTGGTCTTCGTGCCGCGGTACTGCTTCGTGTCGAGTCCGATCCGGTTGACGTTCCTGCGTGGGTTTGAGGGGGTGACGGTCGCCACGGTTTCGCCTTTCTGGTCTCTGTCGAGATCGAACTACTCGCCGCCGACACCGGCGCTGTGCGGCAGCCGGGTCGTCTGGGCGCCGGCCTTCTCCACCCGGTAGCCTTCCTGGATCAGGATGCTGTCGGTGACCGTGCGCGCATCGATCGGATCTCCGGAGTAGTGCAGCACGCTCCGCAGCCGGTTGGCCAGCTCCGGCCGCACGTCGAGCTTCATCAGACTCAGCATCTGCGCGTCGCGGTTCTGCTCCACCACGTAAACACGGTCGTAGCGCTCGATGAACGACACCAGCGCGTCCCGGAAGGGATAGGCGCACACCCTGTAGTACGACGTCTGCAGGTCGGCCTCCGCCAGCAGCTGGTCGCGGCTCTCGACGATGGCCCAGTGCGTCGTGCCGTACGCGATGATGCCGATTGACGCCTTGCGGTTGATCTCCACCACCGGTTCGGGCATCCAGTTGCGGGCCGTCTCGAACTTGCGCGCGAGCCGGTCCACGTTTGCCTGGTAGTCGTCCGGACGCTCGCTGTACTGCGCCCATTCGTTGTGCCCGGACCCGCGGCAGAAGAAGGCGGGCATGTCGGCGCCCGGGATGCTGCGGTACGGAATGCCGTCGCCGTCGACGTCCCGGTAGCGGCCGAAGCGGCCGATCCGATCGAGCGTTTCCTGGTCGAGCACCTTGCCGCGGTCCAGCGGCTTCTTCGGGTAGTTGAACGCCTTCGACATCCAGGTGTTCATCCCCAGATCCAGATCGCTCATGACGAACACCGGCGTCTGGAACCGCTCCGCCAGATCAAACGCCTCGATCGCCATGGTGTAACACTCCTCCACCGACGCCGGGAACAGCATCAGGTGGCGGGTGTCGCCGTGCGACAGAAACGCGGTGGTCAGGACGTCACCCTGCGCCGTGCGGGTCGGCAGGCCGGTTGACGGCCCGACCCGCTGGACGTCGAAAATTACCGCCGGCACCTCGGCGTAGTATCCCAGCCCGGAGAATTCTCCCATGAGCGACACGCCGGGGCCCGAGGTCGAGGTCATCGACCGCGCTCCGGCCCAGCCCGCGCCGAGCGCCATGCCGAGGGCGGCGATTTCGTCCTCCGCCTGCACGACGGCAAACGTCGCCTTGCCCGTTTCCGGATCGAGACGGTACTTCTGGAGGTAATCGATGAGCGTCTCGCAGAGCGACGACGACGGCGTAATCGGGTACCAGGTCACCACGGTAACGCCCGCCATCATCGCGCCGAGCGCCGCGGCGGCGTTCCCTTCGACGAGGATGAGCCCCTTGGTCTTCTTCATTGGCGCGAGCACCAGGCGATCCCGCTTCTCGAGATGCTCGGCCGCGTAGCGGTAGCCGATCTCGAGGGCGCCGCGGTTCAGCGCCACGGCCTTCGGCTTGCGGCCGAGCTGCTTTTCGAGCGCGGCGTCCATCTGCTGCATGTCGATCTGCAGCAGATTCGCCAGCACGCCGTCATAGATCATGTTGCGGACCAGCCGCCGCAGCTTCGCGTCCCGGCAGATCTCGGCGACCAGCTTGTCGAACGGCACCGGGTAGAAAACCAGGTCATCGCGCAGGCCGTCGAGGTTCAGCGGCGCGTCATAGACGACGACGGCGTCGGAGTCCAGCGACAGCACGTCTTCGCGCGCCGTCTCGGCGTTCATCGACACCAGCAGGTCGATGCCGGGCTTGCGGGCGATATAGCCGTCCTTGCTGGCCCGAATCGTGAACCAGGTAGGGAGTCCCGCGATGTTCGACGGGAACAGGTTCTTGCCGGAAACGGGTATGCCCATCCGGAAGATGGAGCGCAGCAGGACCAGGTTCGCCGTCTGGCTGCCGGACCCGTTGACGGTGGCTACCCGGATGCTGAAGTCGTTGACGACCGGGTCCGTGACGTCCGCCAGCGGTGCGTCTTGGAGAGCAATGTCAGAAACAGCCATGCACGGCCTCGCAATCTACCGTATCCACAAAACTCTTGATTTTAGCACGTCGTCAGGCCGCCCGCAGCCGGCTCCGGACGGCCGCGCCGATGCCGGCAGGGCTCTTCACGACGGTCACGCCCGCGGCTTCGAGCGCTGCCATCTTCTCCGCCGCCGTTCCCTGTCCGCCGGACACGATGGCGCCGGCGTGGCCCATGCGCCGGCCCGGCGGGGCCGTCTGCCCGGCGATGAAGCCGACCACCGGTTTCGGAAAGGCCTTGCCGATGAACGCCGCCGCCTCTTCCTCGGCCGCGCCGCCGATCTCCCCGATCAGCACGACAGCCTCCGTTGCTTCGTCGTCGGCGAACAGCCGCAAAGCGTCCACGAACGTGGTTCCAATCAGGGGGTCCCCGCCAATTCCGATGCACGTGGTCTGGCCGAGGCCCAGTCGCGTGAGCTGGTGAATCGCCTCGTAGGTGAGCGTGCCGCTCTTTGACACGATGCCGACGCGCCCCTCCTGGCAGATATGCCCGGGGATGATTCCGGCCTTGGCCTTGCCCGCCGAGATGATGCCCGGACAGTTGGGACCGATCAGGCGCGTAGGCCGCCCTTCCAGGTAGCGCACCACACCCAGCATGTCGATCGTCGGGATACCCTCGGTGATGCAGACGACCAGCGAGAGACCCGCGTCCGCCGCCTCCAGGATGGCATCGGCGGCGACCGACGGCGGCACGAAGATGACCGATGCATCGGCGCCGGTCTCCCCTACCGCCTGCGCCACCGTGTCGAATACCGGCCAGCCCTCATGCACCAGTCCGCCCTTGCCGGGCGTCACGCCGCCGACCACGGTGGTACCGAATGCGGCCGCCTGCTTCGCGTGAAACGTGCCTTCCCGCCCGGTCAAGCCCTGAACGAGCAGGCGGGTGTTCTGATCAATCAACACGGACATGAAATGAACCCGTCCTCATACGCCGCGGCCGGCGGCCGCCACCACGAGCTCGGCGGCTTCGTCCATCGCATCGGCCGTCGTGAAGTTCAGACCGCTCTCGCGCAGCGCCCGCTTGCCTGCCTCCACGTTCGTGCCTTCCATGCGGATGACCACCGGCACGCCCACGTCGAGCTCCTGCACGGCGGCAATGACCCCGGCGGCCAGCACGTCGCAGCGCAGGATGCCGCCGAAGATGTTGATGAGCACCGCCTTGACGTTCGCGTCCGACATCAGGATGCGGAAGGCATTGCGAATTTGATCGGCGTTCGCGCCGCCGCCCACGTCGAGGAAATTCGCCGGCTCGCCGCCGGAGAGCTTGATGATATCCATTGTCGCCATCGCCAGACCGGCGCCGTTCACCATGCACCCGATCGTCCCGTCGAGCCGGATGTAGTTGAGGGCATGCTTCGACGCCGCGATCTCCAGCTCGTCCTCCTCGGCGAGGTCCCGCAGCTCCCGCAGCTCCGGATGGCGGAACAGCGCGTTATCGTCGAGCGAGACCTTGCCGTCGAGGGCAATGACATCGCCGCCCGCCGTCACGACCAGCGGATTGACCTCCACGAGCGACGCATCGGTTTCGCGGAAGACGGTGTAGGCCGCCTGCATCACGCGCACCGCCGGCGGCACGAGGCGCGCGGGCAGGTCCAGCCCGAACGCGAGCCGCCGAGCCTGGAATCCCGCCAGACCGAGGCCGGGATCGATGGTCTCGCGGAGGATCAGCTCCGGCGTGTCCGCGGCCACCTGCTCGATCTCCATGCCGCCCGCCGAGCTCGCCATGACCACCGGCCGCTCCTGCGCCCGGTCGATCAGCAGCCCCAGGTACAGCTCGCGCTCGATGTCCAGCCCCTCCTCCACCAGCACGCGCGATACGCGGCGGCCCTCCGGGCCGGTCTGCGGCGTTACCAGGTTGCTCCCGATCAGCGCTTCCGCCACCCGCGCGGCCTCGGCCGGGCCGGCCACCACCTTCACGCCGCCGCCCTTGCCCCGCCCACCGGCGTGGATCTGCGCCTTGACCACGACGCGGCCTCCGAGCCGCTCCGCGACCTCGCGGGCCTCGGCCGCAGTGAACGCCACCTCCCCGCGCGGCACGGCCAGCCCGTGGCGCGCGAACAGCGCCTTCGCCTGGTACTCGTGGATTTTCACCGTTGGCAGTCCGTGGTGAAATCCCGCGTCGCACCGAGACCGCCCAAGCACCGGGCTGACAAGGCGTGACGAGGGAGCATATTCGGCATACGTGACCGAGAAACAACGCAGCTCAGGACGGATGCATGGACGGTCGAATGCAGCGGGGCTCTTGCCATGGACTGCTACACGCCGATGATCTGCACCAGCTCGCGAACGGCTTCCGCCGACCTGGCCAATGCCGCCGCTTCCGACTCGGACAGCTCGATCTGGACTATCTGCTCCAGTCCGCGCGCCCCCAGCTTCACCGGCACGCCGACGTACAGGTCGCTTACGCCGTACTCGCCCTGCAGGAAGGCCGCGCACGGCAGGATCTTCTTCTTGTCCTTGAGAATCGCCTCGACCATCTCCACCACCGCCGAGCCGGGTGCGTAGTACGCGCTACCACTGCCCAGCAGCTTGACGATCTCCGCACCGCCGGCGGCGGTGCGCTTCACGATTGCGTCGATCGTCTCCTCGTCGAGCAGCTCAGTGATCGGGATGCCGGCAACGGTCGAGTAGCGCGGCAGCGGCACCATCGTGTCGCCGTGGCCGCCGAGCACGAACGCGTGCGTGTTTTCGACAGAAACCTCGAGCTTCTGGGCGATGAACGTCCGCATGCGGGCGGAATCGAGGACGCCGGCCATGCCGACCACGCGCTCGCGCGGGAAGCCGCTTGCGCGGTAGACAACCTGGCACATGGCGTCGAGGGGATTGGTGACCGGGATGATGATGCAGTTCGGGGAATGCGCCACGACCTGCTCGGTCACGCTCTTGATGATCTGGTAGTTCTTCGTGAGCAGGTCGTCGCGGCTCATGCCCGGCTTGCGGGCCAAGCCTGCCGTAATCACGACGATATCCGAATCGGCCGTATCGGCATAGTCGTTGGTTCCGAGCACGCGCGCGTCCGAGCCCTCCACCGGACAGGCCTCGAGCATGTCCAGACCCTTGCCCTGCGGCACGCCCTCGAGTATGTCGAGAACGACGACGTCGGCAAGTTCCTTGTCTGCGATGCTGCGCGCGGCGGTGGCCCCGACATTACCCGACCCAATGACGCTGACTTTCCTGTTCATGCGGTTCTGCTCCTTGCGCTCCTCTGCCCGTCGTCGATCCCAAGCTCGACCGTCGCGCGCCGAGCCCGGCCGTACCTGCACCCGGAAGCGCTCCAACCCCGCTCCCCGAGCCCGAACGAAGCCCGAACCTTTAGGTCAGGCACCCGCGAGTGTGGATGAGATCTTCAACAGGATGTGTGGAAAACCTTGTGAAAAATGCCCCTTCAGATACGCGCACACCGCATCAATCGGGCCGTTCTAGCGATTTGCACCATCATGGTGCGGCAGGCTGTCCGGTAACCGGTCATCTAGCAGGCGGCGACGCATTATACTGTACGCACCGGCCCGTCGCGTTACTCCATGAAAGTCATCATCGCCGACCCCCTGCCGCTTTCGGCAGCCGAACTTCTGCGCGCCGAGGGGTGGACCGTAGACGCACGCGCCGGTCGATCCGCCGCGGAGCTGCAGGCGGATCTTGGCGCCGCCGACGGACTCATCGTGCGCAGCGCCACGCAGGTGGACGCCGACCTGATAGCCGCGGCCCCGCGCCTCCGCGTCGTTGCCCGCGCGGGTACCGGCGTTGACAACATCGACCTGGACGCGGCCAGCCGACGCGGCATCCTGGTGCTCAACGCCCCGGGCGCCAACAGCATAAGCGTGGCGGAGCATGCCTGCGCACTCATGCTGGCGCTGGCCCGATCCGTGCCTCGCGCCGACGCTTCAATGAAGGACGGCCGCTGGGAAAAGAAGACGTTGCACGGCGCCGAATTACGGGGTAAATGCCTGGGATTGCTTGGGTTAGGACGTATCGGCCGCGAGGTGGCGCGGCGCGCGCAGGCGTTCGAAATGCGGATAGTCGCACACGATCCGTACATCTCCGCGCAAATCGCCGGCGACCTTGATGTCGAGCTGGTAACGCTCGACGCGCTGTGCGAGCAGGCCGACTACATCAGCCTGCACCTGCCGTCCACCGCCGGCACCCGCGGACTGTTCGACAGCGCCCGACTGGCACGCTGCAAGCGCGGCGTGCGGATCATCAATACGGCGCGCGGTGATCTGATCGACGAAGGCGGGCTCGCCGACGCTATCTCCTCGGGTCACGTCGCGGGCGCCGGACTGGACGTGTTCGACACCGAGCCACCGGCGGTGGCAACCCTGACGCACCTGCCGGAGGTGGTCGCCACGCCCCACATCGCTGCTTCGACGAAGGAGGCGCAGGAATTGGTCGGCCTCGAAACGGCCACCTGCGTGCGTGAGTATCTACGCTCGGGCGTGGTGCGCAACGCCGTCAATTTCCCGTCCGTGTCCGCCGAGGAATTCAAGCGCCTGCAGCCATACGTCAGTCTTGCCGAACGGCTGGGCAGCTTCCTTGCACAGTTGACCGAGGATCGGATCGAGTGCGTCGGCATTCGCTACTACGGCGACCTCGCGCACCGGAACCACGACATGCTGGTGGGCGCGGTGCTGGTCGGCCTGTTCCGCGCCGTGCTGTCCTCGACCGTCACTCTCGTCAACGCGCGGTCCATCGCGCAGCAGCGCGGTCTCGAGATCATCGAGTCGCACAGCACCCGGCCGCGCAACTTCACCAGCCTGATCTCCGTCAAGCTCCATACCAGCAGCGGCGAGCACTGGGCCGAGGGGGCCGTTTTCGAACCTCAGGAGCCGCGCCTCGTGCTGCTGGACGGCGTCGAGGTCGAGACCCCGCTCGACGGCGCCCTCATCGTCATTCGCAACAGCGATCAACCGGGCGTGATCGGCGAAGTGGGCACCATCCTGGGCCGGCACCGCGTCAACATCGCCACGTTCGCACTGGGCCGCGGCGCCGAGGGAGCCGTCGGCGTCGTGAGCGTGGAGACGGGTAGCGGTTCGTCGCAGGGGGTCGGCGCCGAGCTGCTGGACGAGATCCGGCGCATCCCGGCCGTGCGGCAGGCCGCCATCGTCCAGCTCTAGCAGCCCGTGGCGAAACCCCGCGTCGCACCGAGACCGCCCAGGCGCCCGGCTGACAAGGCATATGTGAGCGACGAACAAGCCGCGCACGGCGCGGCCCGGCAAGCGCGGCGCGGGGCGCAGGGGTCCCCGCTAGGGCTTGCCGGGGGATTGGGGCGTAGCCCCATCTGACGGATGCCGCATGGCCGGTCGAATGCAGCGGGGCTTTTGCTACGGGGTGCTAGTAGTCCGTGGTACTATTGATTGTGCACCCTGCCGAACCTCAGGGAGCCGCCGCATCGGGACACGCGGCTTCTGCAATCGCTGTCATACCGGCCCGCTACCGTTCCTCCCGTCTCCCCGGCAAGCCGCTCGCCGATATCTCCGGTCGACCGATGGTGGAGCACGTCTACCGGCGTGCGCAGGCGGCGGCGTCGCTTGCGGAAGTACTGGTAGCCACTGACGACGAGCGGATCCGGGACGCGGTGTTGCGATTCGGCGGCAACGTGCGGATGACCGCCGCAAACCACGGCAGCGGCACGGAGCGGCTCGCCGAGGCCGTGCGCGAGCTGCGTTGCGACATCGTTGTCAACGTGCAGGCGGACGAACCGCTGGTCGAGCCGGCCGCCATAGACGCCACCGTCGAGGCGCTGCGCGAGTCGTCCGACGCCCCGATGTCCACCGCCCGCTGCGCACTGGCGGACTCCGCGGAGCTCGCGGATCGGAACGTCGTCAAGGTAGTGGTCGACGCCGAGGGATACGCGCTCTACTTCTCGCGCGCGGCGATCCCGTATCGCATGGCGGCCGGCGACGGTGTGCCGGACGGCGTTTACAAGCACGTCGGTCTGTACGCCTACCGGCGCAATTTTCTGCTGCACATTGCCGCGCTCGAGCCGACGCCCCTCGAACGGGTCGAGCGGCTCGAACAACTGCGCGTGCTCGAGCATGGCTACCGCCTGCAGACGGTGTCGATTTCCGGCGCCCCGGTCGGGGTCGACACCCCGGAGGACCTCGAGCGCGTGCGCAGCCTCATCGCGAACGGAGCCTGATGCCCGAACCTGTACGCAACGCCGACGGCCGCATCGTCAAGTACATCTTCGTCACCGGCGGCGTCGTTTCATCGCTGGGCAAGGGACTGGCCGCCGCCTCCATCGGCTGTCTGCTCGAAGGCCACGGCTACCGCGTGACGTTGCAGAAATTCGACCCGTACGTGAACGTGGACCCGGGCACAATGAGTCCGTACCAGCACGGTGAGGTGTACGTCACCTCGGACGGTGCGGAAACCGACCTCGACCTAGGCCACTACGAACGGTTCACCAGCACCGTTACCACGCGCGACCACAACTGGACGACCGGCAAGATCTACCTCTCGGTCATCCAGAAGGAGCGGGCCGGTGACTACCTCGGCCGCACCGTGCAGGTAATCCCGCACATCACGAACGAGATCAAGAACGGCCTGCGGACGGTCAGCGACGATGTCGACATCGTCCTGGCGGAAATCGGCGGCACCGTCGGCGACATCGAGAGCCAACCGTACCTGGAGGCAATCCGGCAGTTCCGCCGCGATGTCGGTCGTGAGCATGCGCTCTACATCCACCTGACGCTCGTCCCGTTCATCGGCACCGCCGGCGAGCTGAAGACGAAGCCGACGCAGCACAGCGTTCGGGATCTGCGCTCCATCGGTATTCAGCCCGACATCCTGCTGTGCCGCACCGACCGCTTCCTGCCGCAGGACATCCGGCGCAAGATCGCCCTCTTCTGCGACGTCGACGAACAGGCCGTGATCACCGCCAAGGACGTCGAGAGCATTTACGAGGTGCCGCTGGTGCTCGGCGCGGAAGGGCTGGACCGGATCGTCCTCCGGGGCCTGCAACTGCCCGATGACTCGGAGTGCCGGCTCAGCGACTGGCGGGGCCTCGTCGAGCGCATCCGGAAGCCGGAGAGAGAGGTCTCCATCCACGTGGTCGGCAAGTATGTCGGCTACGAAGACTCCTACAAGAGCCTCACGGAAGCGCTGTCGCACGGCGGCTTCCAGCACGGCTTGCGCGTAAACGTCAAATGGGTCGAGGCGGAGGCGCTCGAGATGGACGGCGGCGAGCGGCTGCTGGCCGACGCGCACGGCATTCTGGTGCCGGGCGGGTTCGGCGACCGCGGCAGCCGCGGCATGATGGAGGCGGCCCGCATCGCCCGCGAGCAACGCATTCCGTACTTCGGCATCTGTTACGGATTCCAGTGGGCGGCCGTCGAATTCGCCCGCAACGTCTGCGGCCTGGCCGGCGCCGACTCGACCGAGTGCCACGAGGATGCGCCGCACAAGGTCATCTACAAGTTGCGCGATCTGCTGGGCGTCGATGATCTCGGCGGCACGATGCGGCTCGGCAGCTACCCCTGTCAGTTGGAGTCGGGCTCCCTCGCAGCCCGTCTCTACGGCGCCTCGCAGGTGGACGAGCGGCACCGGCACCGCTACGAGTTCAACCTGGACTACCAGGAGCGGCTAACCAGCCGGGGGCTCTCCATCTCGGGCCGCTCACCGGACGGCAAGTTCGTCGAGTGCATCGAGCTGCCCGACCACCCCTGGTTCCTGGCTGTCCAGTTTCACCCCGAATTCCAGTCGAAGCCGCTGCGTCCCCATCCGCTGTTCGCAGACTTCGTGCGGGCCGCCGCCGTCCACGCTGCGCCCACCGCCACCACGGCCGGCTCGGCCGCCTGACGCTGTCAGGCCCCATTCGCCGCCCAGGTGGGCGCGTTCCGCCGGCGACTATAATGGCGGTGTGCAGCAGGTTGCGGTTGGCGACGTGACGTTTGGAGACGGCCAGCCGCTCGCGGTCATTGCCGGTCCCTGCGTCATCGAGAGCGAGTCGCACGCTCTCGCCATGGCGCACGCAATCTGCGCCGCAACCCGCCGCTGCGGCGCGCCGCTCATCTTCAAGGCCTCGTTCGACAAGGCGAACCGGACCTCGGTGCGCTCGTTTCGCGGCCCCGGCCTGGCCGCCGGGCTGCGCGTCCTGCAGCAGGTCAAGGACGCTTGCGGGGTGCCAATCCTGACCGACATCCACGAGCCGCAGCAGGCGGCGCCGGCCGCCGAGGTCGCCGACGTCCTGCAGATTCCGGCCTACCTCTCGAGACAGACCGATCTGATCACCGCCGCCGCGGCCACCGGCCGCCCGGTCAACATCAAGAAGGGTCAATTCCTCGCGCCGGAGGACATGCGCCATGTCATCGAGAAGGTGACCGCTACGGGACGCGACCAGATTCTCGTCACGGAGCGGGGCGCCTGCTTCGGCTACCACAACCTCGTGGTGGACATGCGGGCCTTCCCCATCATGCGATCGTTGGGCTATCCGGTTGTCTTCGATGTGACCCACAGCCTGCAATTGCCGGGTGGCGGCGACGGCCGGACCGCCGGACAGTCCGAATTCATCGAGCCTTTGGCCGCGGCCGGGGTTGCCGCGGGCGTCGACGGCGTGTTCATGGAAGTCCACGACGATCCGCCGGCCGCCCGCAGCGACGGACAGAATGCCCTCGCTCTCGATCGCCTGGAACCGCTCCTCGAGCGGCTGCTTGCCCTCGACCGGGTTGGCGGCGGCACGCCGGCGCGCGACGCCGGCGCTCCGCAATGAAGGAACCTACCCCGGCCGGCGTGGACCTGGAACTGGCCCGCGCGGTGCTCCGGACGGAAGCCGACGCCGTGCGAGCGTTGATCCCGCGGCTGGATGCGCACTTTGCCGCCGCCGTGCAACTGCTGGCGGACTGCAACGGCCGGGTGATCGTGAGCGGCATGGGCAAGTCCGGCATCATTGCACGCAAGATTGCGGCGACGCTGTCCAGCACCGGCACCCCGGCCTACTTCGTGCACCCGGCGGAGGCCGCACACGGCGACCTCGGCGCCGTGCACAACGAAGACCTGCTGATTGCCCTGTCCCGAAGCGGCAGGACGCCGGAGATATTGCGGCTCGCCGAGTTGACCAAGCGGCTCGGCGTCCGCATCATCGCCATTACGGGAGCCGCCTCGAGCCCGCTCGGCCAGACCGCCGATGCCGCACTGGAGTGCCGCGTCGACGAAGAGGCGTGTCCGCTCAACCTCGCCCCTACCGCCAGCACCACCGCCGCGCTGGCGCTCGGCGACGCGCTCGCCATGACGCTGCATGTGCGCAAGGGATTCCGCGAGGAGGACTTCGCCAATCTGCATCCCGGAGGGCAGCTCGGCAAGCGCCTGCTGCGCATCGACCGCCTGATGCACACGAGCGATCAGCTGCCGCTGGTCGACGAGACGACACCGCTCCGCGACGTTGTGGAGACCATGTCCAGCAAGGGTTTCGGCACGGCGTGCGTGACCCGCGCCGACGCCACGTTGGCCGGCATCATCACCGACGGCGACCTCCGCCGGCGGCTGTCCGCAGCGGGCAGCCTGCTGGATCTGCGCGCGGACGAGGTGATGACGAAGGACCCGGTGACAATCCGGCCCGGCGCGCTGGCTGCCGAGGCGCTGGCGATACTGGAGGAACGCCGTATCACCTCACTCGTCGTCGTCGACGACGCCCGCCGCGTGGTGGGCATCGTGCACCTTCACGACTTGTGGCGCACCGAGTTGTTCTGACCGCCCATGACCGAAACGCTGGTCCTGCTTGCCGCGCTGCTCGCCCTGTTGGCAGGGCTGGCCGCCGGCAAGGCATGGGAGCGCTACAAGCTGCGCGGCGGGCGCTGGATCGACCGGCGCAGGGCAAGAGGCTCACCGCATTACATCCTGGGTCTCAACCACCTGGTTTCGAATCAGATCGACCTCGCCATCGACGAGCTGAACAAGGCTGCGGAGCTCGACAGCGACGCCCTCGAAATCCACCTGATCCTGGGCAATCTCTACCGCGAGAACGGCCAGGTCAGCAAGGCCATCCAGATACACCAGCACCTCCTGCAGCGAGCTCGCATGACCACGCTGGAGCACGCGCACGTGCTGCTCTCCCTCGGGTTGGATTTCAAGCACGGCGGATTCATCGACCGGGCTGCCGAGACGTTCTCGGAGGTCGTCCGTCTCGATCCCCGCAACACGCACGCGCTGCTCAACCTCGAGAAGCTGCACGAAGAGCAGCACGAATGGCAGCAGGCGCGCGTGATTCGCCAGCGCATGGCGGAGGCAGCGGGCGGCGAGCAGAACCCGCGCGACCAGGCGATACTGGCATTCCTCGAAAACGAGCTAGGCCTGCAGGCCATGCGGGAGCAGCGCCCCGAACAGGCGATCAAGCACTTCGAGACGGCGACCCACCTGGACGACAAGACCGTGCCGGCCTATTTGAACCTGGGCGACGTGCGGCTGGCGCTCGGCCAGCCGAAGGACGCCATCGACGTATGGGAAAGGATCGTGCAAATCGCCCCGGACCGCGCGTACCTGGCGTTTTCACGCCTGAAGAGCGCCTATGCGGAAATTGCCGTGCCGACACGTTTCCTCGATCTGTGCCGGCGACTCGTCGATGCGAATCCGCAGGACTGGCGCGCGCGGCTGGCGCTCGGCCAGCACCTGGCCGAGAACGGCGATCCGGTTCGCGGCCTGGACCTCCTGTTCGAGTCACTCGTTCACAATCCGCACGGGCTGGCGATCCATCAGGCGATCTGGCGCACGCTCTCGGCGCTCGAATTCAGGGCTACTCTCGTAACGCGCTACATAAACCTCACGCGCGACGCCGTCTTCTATCTCGATCCGCACGTCTGCATGCGTTGCCGCTACCGCAGCACCGAGCTGCTTTGGCAATGCCCGCAGTGCCACGAGTGGAATACCTTCGTGGAGGAACGCATCGCGACGGCGGAGCAAAGCGAGGAGGCGCCGGCATAGCCGCATGCAACGCGTTGCGCTGACGGGCGGCATCGCCACCGGCAAGTCGTACGTGCTCTCGCGTTTCGCCGCGCGGGGCGTGCCGACCATCGATGCCGATGTTGTGGCCCGTAAGGTCGTCGAGCCCGGTCAACCGGCCTGGCGCGCGCTTCGGGCCCGCTTTGGCGCCGCATTGTTCGGCCCCGCCGGCAAGCTCGACCGCGCGCGACTGGCGGCCCGGGTATTCGACGATGACGACGCGCGCGCGGACCTGGAGGCAATCGTGCACCCGCCGGTACGCGCCGCCATCGACGACTGGTTCCTGCGCCCGGTCGCGGCTCGCCCGGCCGCGTTCGGCATCGCCTGCATCCCGCTGTTGTATGAAACCGGCCGCGCGAACGCGTTCGACCGCGTGATAGTCACCGCCTGTGACGAGGCGACCCAGTTGGCGCGGCTCGCGGCCCGCGACGGCCTGTCAGCGGACGCCGGCCGCAAGCGCCTGGCCGCGCAACTGCCCACCGGCGTCAAGACCGCCGGCGCCGACTTCGTCATCCGCACCGGCGGGTCGTACGACGAGACGGACCGCCAGGTCGAGCGAATTTATCGGGAGCTGGCGTCCGCCGACGGTTAACCGGCCAGCCGATCTTCGGCCGCGCGGACCGTGTTCGCCAGCAACATCGCGATCGTCAACGGACCCACGCCGCCCGGTACCGGGGTCAGCGCCCCGGCAACCGAGGTCACCTCCGGATGCACGTCGCCGGTGACGACCGAGCCGCGCTTGTCGAATGCCGCAAGCTTGCGGGAACCCGCGCCGAACAGCGCCTCGACTTGCTCGCGGTCGTCCAGCCGGTTCATGCCCACATCGATCACCGTGGCGCCCGGCTTCACGAAATCGCGGGTGACGAACGCGGCGCGACCGATGGCGGCGACCAGAATGTCAGCCGAGGCGGCGACCGCCGGCAGATTGACGGTGCGGGAGTGGCAGATCGTGACGGTGGCGTTTCGGTGCAGCAGCAGCATGGCCATCGGCTTGCCGACGATGTCGCTGCGCCCGATAACGACCGCGCGCGCGCCGGATATGGCGATCTTCTCCCGATCCAGCAGGTCCATGATGCCGGACGGCGTGCAGGGGGCCAGCGCCGGCCGCTTCTGCACCAGACGCCCGACATTGGCCGGGTTGAACCCGTCCACGTCCTTGCCGGGCGCGATTGCGTCGAATACCTGCTGCTCCGCGTCGGAGCCCATGCCCGCCGGCAGCGGCGACTGCACCAGGATGCCGTCGTGCGCATCGCTGTCGTTGAATTCCCTCACGATGGCCAGCGCATCGGCGAGTGACGCGCTCTCGGTCAGGCGCCGCAGGTCGCTGTCCATGCCGAGCTCCGCACTGTTCTTCATCTTGTTGCGAACGTAGATTTCCGAGCCCGGATCGTTGCCCGCCAGGAGGATCCCGAGCTTCGGTGCGCGGCCGGCGCGCGCGGTGAACGCTTCGACACGCGGCCGGATTCGCGCGCGGATGTCTGCCGCCGCCGCAGCGCCGTCGAGGCGCCGCGCTGTTGCCGGTTCAACGGTCATGTTCGTCCTTCGCCCTTGATTCAATCGGTTGGAATAGTGGGGACGCGCACATTCTATCCACTGTCGATCCGTGAAGTCACACCGCGCCACCGCGGACGGACGTCCGCCCTGGTTTCCGATACAATGCCGGCCTAATGGCACGCGGCAGCTGGGCGACGCGTACTGGCTTCATTCTGGCCGCGGCCGGATCCGCCGTCGGCCTGGGCAACATCTGGGGCTTTCCGACGCGCGTCGGTCAAGGCGGCGGCGCCGCGTTCGTCGCCATTTACCTTGGCTGCATCCTGCTGATATGCCTGCCGATCATGGTGGGCGAGTTCGCCATCGGCCGCAGGACTCAGCTTTCACCGGTCCGGTCTTTCGCCTTGCTGCGTCCGGGTACGCGCTGGTGGGTGGTGGGCGCCGTGGGCGTCCTGGCCGGCGGCGGCATCCTGTCCTTCTATTGCGTCATCGCCGGCTGGACAGTTGCATACGCCTGGTTCGCGCTGACCGGTAGACTTGCGGGCGAGCAGCTGGCTGCCGGCGCGTTCTTCGCCGACTTCACCAGCAACGGAGCCGCCAGCGTCGGCTTGGCCCTGCTCGTCCTGGTGGCCACGGCCGGGGTGCTGCTGGGCGGCGTCCGCGGGGGCATCGAACGGGTCACGAAGGCAATGATGCCGGTGCTCGTGGCGTTACTGGTGCTGCTTGCCGCCCGCGCGGCCACGCTGCCGGGGGCGGCCGAGGGGCTGGCCTACTACTTGCGGCCCGACCCGTCGAGCCTGCTGGACGCTTCGGTCTATAACGCCGCGTTGGGGCAGGCGTTCTTCTCGCTCAGCCTCGGCATGGGCACCATGCTGACCTACGGCAGCTACCTGAGCCGGCAGACCGGCATCGCCGGGGCTGCGCTGTGGATCGTGCTCCTCGACACCGCTATCGCCCTCCTGGCCGGGTTCATCATCTTTCCCGCCGGCTTCTCGCTGTCGGGATTCGATCCGGGCAGCAGCGGGCCGGGCCTGATATTCGCGGTGCTCCCCCGGCTGTTCGCCACGCTGCCCGGCGGCGGCCTGTTCGGCACCGCATTTTTCGTGTTGCTGGCGCTCGCCGCGCTCACGTCGGCCATCTCCCTGATGGAGGTACCCGTGGCGCACTTCATCGACGCGCACGGCTGGTCGCGCACCCGGGCGGTGATCACGGTTACGCTCGGCGTGTTTGCGCTGGCGATTCCCTCCGCGCTGGGCAACGGCGCGGTGCCGCTGCTCACCAGCGTCCCCGGCGTCGGGATGGATTTTCTGACGCTGATGGCTACCGCGTGGAACGACTTCGCGCTGCCTGTCGGCGGTTTCCTCACCGCCGTTTTCATCGGATGGGCGTGGCGCGTCGACCGCGCGCTGGAAGAATTGGTGCGTGAACAGGCCTGGTTCCCGGCACCGCGCGCCTGGGGCTTTCTCGTTCGGTGGGTCTGTCCCGCGGCCATAGGCGCTATCATCGTCTGGACGTTCGCCTCCTTCATCTAGAAACCAGGCCACGGTGAATACACTCACCGAACGGATTCAAACGCTCGACGGCCTGGTCTGGCAGCCGTTCGCGATGCCGCTCGTGCTGGTCATCGTCGGCGGGCTGCTCACAGTAGCCACGGGCCTGGTGCAGATTCGTCGCTTCCCGGCGGCTGTCCGCTTTGCGCTGTCCGGCATCTTCGGCCGCACACAGGCGGCGGACGGTACCATCACGCCGTTCCAGGCGTTGTCGACCGCGCTTGCCTCGACGGTCGGCAACGGCAACATCGGCGGCGTGGCGACGGCAATCCTGATTGGTGGACCGGGCGCCATCGCCTGGATGTGGCTGTCCGCCGCGTTCGGCATGGCGACGAAGTACGCCGAAGCGGTGCTCGGTGTTCACTACCGCGTGCGCCGCGACACCGGGGAGCTGGCCAGCGGCCCGATGTACTACATTACGGGCGGCATTCCGTCCCCGCGGCTGGGAAAGAGCCTCGGTTACGCCTTTGCGTTCTTCGGCGCATGCACCGCGCTCCTCGGGACCGGCAACATGGTGCAGTCGAACACCGTCGCCCGCACCTTCGTGGAGGCCGCGCGCACCAATGCCGGACTGGATGTGCCGCAGATCGTGCCGGGACTGCTTATCACCATCCTGGTCGGGCTGGTGCTGCTGGGCGGAATCCGACGTATTGCCGCAGTTGCCGAACGCATCGTGCCGGCCATGATCATCCTGTACGTGCTGACCGCCGGCCTGTTCCTGCTGCTCAACATCAATCAGGTCCCGTACGTCTTCGGCCTGATTCTCGGCAACGCCTTCACGCCGTCGGCGGCGATCGGCGGCTTTGCCGGCGCGACGATGGCGCAGGTCGTGGCGGCGGGCGTGAGCCGCGGCGTGCTGTCGAACGAGGCGGGGCTCGGCAGCGCCCCGATAGCCCACGGTATCGCCCAGGTGAAGCATCCGGCCGAGCAGGGCGTCGTCGGCATATTCGAAGTGTTCGTCGATACGATCGTGGTCTGCTCGCTGACGGCGTTCGTGATTATCTCGTCCGGCCTCTGGATGGATCCCGCTTACCGCGGGGCCAGCGGCGACCTCACCGCCGCCGCGCTGTCGACATCCATACCACCGGCGCCCGTAATTGTGGCCATCTGCTCGCTGCTGTTCGGTTTCTCGACGTTGATCGGTTGGTGCTACTACGGCGAGAAGTGCTTCGAATTCCTGTTCGGTTCGCGCATGATAGTGCCGTACCGCGCACTCTTCACGACTCTGGTGCTGATCGGCTCGGTCATTCCGGTGCCGCTCGCATGGGCCGTCGGCACGCTGCTCAACGGCTTCATGGCGTTTCCCAACCTGCTCGGACTCCTGTTCCTGACCGGAACGGTCCGCCGCCTGACCGGCGACTATTTCGGTTCCGCCGCCGGAAGCTCCGCATAGGCGGCCGCGCGGCGGCCCGGATCGCCGCCGTGCAGTAGATCCGAGACGACCGCTACCGACGACGCTCCCGCGGCAAGCACTTCCGGTGCGCGCTCCAGCGTGATGCCCCCGATGGCAACCACCGGCCGTGGCTGGGCCCGCGCGGCGTAGCGCACAAGATCCAGTCCGACCGGGGCGCGGTTCGTGGGCTTGGTTGCGGTTGGATAGACCGGTCCCACGGCCACGTAGGCCACCGGCTCGCGAGCGGAGCGGTCCACCTCGGAGGGAGAATGCGTGGATATGCCGACGACGGCTCCGGACGGTAGCTGCCGCCGGATGGCCGCCGGTTCAAGATCGGTCTGGCCGACGTGCACCCCCCCGGCGCCGGCAAGCAGGGCGATGTCGGCCCTGTCGTTGACCATGACGCGGGCGCCGTGCGGCCGGGCCGCCGCGACCAGGTCGTCGCACCAGGCCAGCAGTTGCCCGCTCCCGGACGCGGTCGCGCGCAACTGGATCAACCGTGCGCCGCCGGCCAGCAGGGCGCGCGCCAACGCCGGCACCGTCCAGCCGCAACGCACCGTGGTTTGTTGATCGACAACGGCATACAGCGCCGGCAGGTTCATGGTTTCGCGAAGCGATCCATGAACGCGGTGCTCAGCTTGCCATGCCGAAAATCCGACTCGGCAAGAATCCTGAGGTGCAGCGGCACGGACGTCTCGATGCCCTCGATGACGGTCATGGCAAGGGCCCGCCGCATGCGCGCCGTCGCCTCCTCCCGGTCCACGCCGTGCGCAATCACCTTGGCGACCAGCGAGTCGTAGTAGGGAGGAATCGTGCAGTCGGCGTGGGCCGCCGTGTCGATTCGAATGCCCGGACCACCCGGTATGCTGAACACCTTCACGACGCCCGGGCTCGGCCGGAACGTCACGGGCGACTCCGCGTTGATGCGACACTCGATCGCGTGTCCGCTCCACGTCACGTCCGCTTGCCGCACCGACAGCGGCTGCCCTGCGGCGACGCGGATCTGCTCCTTCACGACGTCGATGCCGGTAACCATCTCGGTGACCGGGTGCTCGACCTGCAACCGCGCGTTCGCTTCGAGAAAATAGAACCGGCCGTCCCCGTCCATCAGGAACTCGAACGTGCCGGCGTTCTGATAGCCCACGGCCGCGGCCGCATCGGTCACCATTGCGCCCAGCTTGCGTCGCTGACGCGCGGTCAACACCGGCGACGGACACTCCTCGATCAGTTTCTGGTGCCGCCGCTGTATGGAGCACTCACGCTCGCCCAGGTGCACGACGTGGCCGTGCTTGTCGGCCAGCACCTGGAATTCAATATGCCGCGGCGCCTCCACATAGCGTTCGAGATAGAGCCGGCCGTCGCCGAATGCCGCCTGCGCCTCCTGCCCCGCCGTCTTCCAGGCGTGCGCCAACTCATCCGGCTGCCGCACGATCCGCATGCCGCGGCCGCCGCCGCCGGCGCTTGCCTTCAATATGAGCGGATAGTCCAGCTTGCGGGCCGCCTTGATCGCCCGTTCCAGCGACTCGGGCGGCTCCTCCGTTCCCGGGAGCACCGGCAAACCGGCGCGCTTCATGGCGCGGCGCGCCTGGGACTTGTCGCCGATCAGCCGCAGCACAGCGGGCGGCGGACCGATGAACGCGATGCCGCACGCCTCGGCGGCCTCCGCCAGATAGCCGCTTTCGGATAGAAATCCGTAGCCGGGATGGATGGCGTCCGCACCGGTTACCTCGGCGGCGGTGATGATGGCCGGTACGTTGAGGTAGCTCTCGATCGGACGAGGCGGTCCGATGCATATTTCCTGATCCGCGAAACGCACGTGCAGGGCGTGCTCGTCGGCCTCCGAGTAGACGGCGACAGTGGGAATGCCCAGCTCACGGCAGGCGTAGATCACCCGCAGCGCAATCTCGCCGCGGTTGGCAATCAGAATTTTCTTGAACATTT
Organism: Acidobacteriota bacterium; assembly: GCA_021296485.1. GTDB lineage: Bacteria > Acidobacteriota > Vicinamibacteria > Vicinamibacterales > UBA8438 > JAAXGX01. The sequence goes on along the minus strand of JAGWAI010000010.1, from coordinate 79 downwards.
GTTACTTGGGGCTGCGCCCCAAACCCCCGCCGGCCACTCGCGGGGACCCCATTGCCCCACTCCGTGGCCGGCGGGCCGC
>JAGWAI010000009.1:78586-91783 GCA_021296485.1 Acidobacteriota bacterium | reverse complement strand
CCGCTTCTGATTCTGCTCGACGAGCTGTTCCACGGCACGAATTCGAACGACCGCCTGGAAGGCGCGCACGGCGTGCTGCGGTTCTTCATCGGGCTGGGGGCCATGGGCCTGATCACCACGCACGACCTGGCGCTGGCGGGTCTCGCCGACCGCCTCGCGCCGGCGGCGGTCAACGTGCACTTCGAGGACCAGTTCGCGGCCGGCGAGATGACATTCGACTACCGCCTGCGACCCGGCCGCGCCACCGGCACCAACGCCCTCGCCCTGATGGCGGCGGTAGGTCTCGACGTGTCGGGCTAAACCGCCCGGAACGGCCTCCTAGCGGGCCGGTTCCAGGGCGTGTTGCGGCTGCTCCGCGGCGTCCGTCTCCGGGCGGCGGATCACGCGCCGCGCCACCCACTTGATGTCCTCCAGAATCATGTAGGAGGTCGGCACCAGCACCAGCGTGATGAACGTGGCGAAGATGACTCCGAACGCCAGCGATATCGCCATCGGCTTCAGGAAGTCGGCCTGCGTGCTCTGCTCGAACAGCAACGGCGCCAGGCCGGCGAACGTCGTGAGCGAGGTCAACAGGATCGGCCGGAAGCGGGTCGCGCCGGCTTCCTGCACGGCCTCCATTAGGGAGGCGCCGGTCCGGCGGCGTCGATTGACGAAATCGACCAGCACCAGGCTGTCGTTGACGACGACGCCCGACAGCGCGACGATTCCCATGGTCGACATCATCGAAATGTTCTCGCCCATCAGGATGTGGCCCCAGATGGCGCCGACGAATCCGAACGGGATGGCGCTCATGATGATCAGCGGCTGGATGTACGACTTCAGGGGAATGGCCAGCAGCGCGAAGATGGCGAACATCGCCAGCGTGAACCCGATCTGCAGACCGCCGAGGGCGTCCCGCTGCTCGGCTTCCACGCCTTCGAAGGCGTAGCGCACGCCGGGGTATTCGGCCAACAGCGCGGGCAGCACGTTCTCCGCGAGGTCGCCGTTCACGGCGGCGGCCGACGTGCCGGTGGTGTCAATCGACGCCAGCACGTTGATGGCCCGGTTGCGGTCCACCCGCTTGATCGACGCGAAGCCCTGTCCCGGCTCGACGACCGCGACGTGGCCGAACGGCACCTCGCCGCCGTCCGGCGTGCGGATGCGCATGCCTTCGAGATCCCCGAGAGACCGGCGTTCGTCAGCCGGATAGCGCACCATGACGCGGATGTCGTCGCGGCCGCGCTGGATGCGCTGCGTCTCCTCGCCGTAGAACGCCTGCCGCACCTGCCGTCCGAGATCCTGCAGGGTGAGCCCGAGGCTCTCGGCGGCCGGCGTGATCCCGAGCTTGATCTCGTCCTTGCCGGCGAGGAACGAGTCGGTGACGTCGTACACGCCCTCGTAGCTCCGCAGGCGCTGCTTGAGCCGGTCGGCGGCGGCCTGCATTACGTCAACGTCGGGACCGACCAGCATCACGTCCACGTCGCTGCCGACATTCTGCTCCGAGCTGACGAAGGTGAGTTCGGAGGCCTCCGGTATCGGCCCGGTAAGGTCCCGCCAGAGGTTGCCCAGCTCCTCGGCGCGCAGCGGCCGGCTGTCCGGCGGCGCCAGCTCCAGCATCACCTGGCCGAGGTGTGCTTGCGAGGGTGCGCCCAGCGCCTGCAGGGGACCGGGTCCCTCGCCGCCCATCGGCTGCTCGCCCACGGCCGCGTACACGTGCGTGACGACGTCCACGCCGGTCTGCTCCAGCACTTCCTGCCGCAGCCGCTCAGCGCCGTCCTCCACGCGCTGCACGGCCTCCGACGTTACGGCCGGCGCGGTGCCCAGCGGCATCGTTATGGACGCGGAGATGACCGAGGCCTCGGGCGACGGGAAGAAGTGGAACGCGAGCCAACCGGCGGCCACCATGCCGCCGGTGACGATGAGCGTCGACACGCCGACGGCGAGTGAAAGGTAGCGCCAGCGCAGGGCGAACGCGAGCGCCGGGCGATAAGCGCGGTCGATGAACCTTTCGAGCCCCTCGGCGAAGTGGCTCTGGAACCAGCGCCACAGACCGCGCCGCCGCGGCTTGAGGTGCGCCAGGTGCGCCGGCAGGATCTGGAGGCATTCGACCAGCGAAAACAGCAGGCAGGGGATGACGATCAGCGGCACGAAGATCATCATCTTGCCCATCATGCCCGGCACGAACAGCAGCGGAGAGAACGCCGCCACGGTCGTGAGGACCGCGAAGGTGACCGGCGTCGCGATTTCCTGGGCACCGCTGATGGCGGCCGCCAGGCGGTTCGGATTCTTCTGCTGGTGGCGGTGGATGTTCTCGCCGACGATTATGGCGTCGTCCACGACAATGCCGAGCACCATGATGAAGGCGAAGGTCGTTACGACGTTGGCCGTGATGTCGAGGCCCGGCATCAGCATGAGCGTGCCGAGGAACGAGATGGGAATCCCCAGGCTCACCCAGAATGCGAGGCGCAGCTCCAGGAAGAGCGCCAGCATCACGAATACGAGCGCAAAGCCCATAACGCCGTTGCGCAGCATCAGCGACAGCCGGTCGATCAGGACTTCCGCCTGGTTCATCCAGACCGTCAGCGTGATCCCCTCGGGCATGCCGGTCTCGGCCTGGGCCATATAGCCCTCGACGGCACGGGCGATCTCCATGTCGCTCTGGTCGCCCGAACGGAAGACCGAGACCAGGATGGTGGGCTTGCCGTCGAAGCGTCCGAACTGATCCGTCTCGGCGAATCCGTCCACCACGGTCGCCACGTCGCCCAGTTGCAGCCGCGTGCCGTCGGGCCGGGCCATCAGCACCAACTGCTCGAATTCGGCGCCGCGGTACGCCTGGCCGATCGTCCGGAGGAGGATCTCGCCGCTCTCGCTGCGCACCGAGCCGCCCGGCAGGTCGAGCGACGAGCGGCGCACGGCGTTGGCGACGGCGTCGAACGTCAGCCCGTGGCGGCGAAGCGTCTCCTCGGAAACCTCGATGGAGATCTCGTACGGCCGCGCGCTGGCGAACTCGACGAGGGAAATGCCCGGCAGGGCGGCGAGGTCGTCGCGCACCCGCTCGGCGATGGTCTTGAGCGTGAATTCGTCGGTATCTCCCGAGACAGCGATGTCGACCACCCGGAACCGCGCCAGCACCTCCGTGATGATCGGCTTCTCGGTCTGCTCGGGAAACGTCTCGATGGCGTCTACGTTGGTCTTTATGTCGTCGAGCACGCGCCGCGTTTCGGCGCCGAGCGCGACCTCGACCATCACGGTGCCGGAGCCCTCGCTCGCCGTCGAGATGATCTGCTCGATGCCGTCGATACCCTGTATCGCTTCCTCGATGCGGATGTTGACGCCCTCCTCGACCTCCTCCGGCGCCGCCCCCAGGTACGGCACCTGGATGCTGACCATGTCGAGCTCGATCTCGGGAAACGTCTCGCCGCGGATGTTGAACATCCCGATCAGACCGCTGACGATGATGAACGCCATCAGCAGGTTGGCGGCTACCGGGTTGCGAGCGAACCAGTCGATCATCCCGTTCATGATGTCCCCGTCGTTAGACCGATGCCGTCATGGAATATTCCCGCGGTTCCGTCACTGCTGCCCGGCGTCGCCGTCGATGCGGTACAGGTGGCTGTCCGTGCGCAGGAAGAACGAGCCGTCCGCGACCGCCATTGAGGCGAGCGTGGATCCGTCGAGCTGGTTGACGGCGACCTCGGTGTAGGTCGTCCCGGGCGTGAGCACCGTCGTCTTGCCTTCCTCACTCTGGACGTAGATGCGGCCGTCGGCAAATACGGGGGAGGCGGAGTAGTTGCCGCCGATCCGCTGTTGCCAGTGGACCTCGCCGCTCTCCGCGTCGATGCAGGTCAGCACGCCGTAGTCGCTCACCATGTACAGCTCGTTGCCGACCAGCAGGGGCGAGGGGGTGTGCGGCGCCCCGCGCCGCAGCGTCCACGCTACGTGCGTATCAGTCACGTCGCCCGACCCGTCGGCGCGCACCGCCAGCATCGACGGCGTCTGGAAGCCGGTGGCGATGTAGACGAGTCCGTGGCCGAAGACCGGCCGGGGAACGTTCGAGAAGCCGCGCCCGTAGCGCACGCGCCACAGCTCGGCGCCGGTGGCGGGGTCGTGGGCCGAGGCCCGGAAAGCGGCGACGCTTACTATCTGGTCCTGGCCGCCGACGTTGATGAGCAGCGGCGTCGAGTACGCCTGCGACACCGGCTCCTCGCGGTCCGTCTTCCAGCGGACCTCCCCGGTGCGCGTGTCGAGCGCCACGACGAACGCGACATCATATCCGTCGCCGTTGAGGACCAGCAGGTCGTCGTACAGGATCGGCGAGCCGCCGTAGCCGTGCTGCGTTACGTACGGGAATTGCGCCGTCCAGACGATCTCGCCGGCGGTGGTCAGTGCGGCGGTGCCGAGCGCGCCGAAGTGGACGTACACGCGGTCGCCGTCAACGATCGGCGTGGGCGACGCCAGGCTGTTCTTGGGGTTGGGGGAGGCTTCATCCTCCGTGCGAAACACCTCTGCGTCGAGCACTTCCGCTCCGGAGTCGGCATCGAACGCGAGCAGGCGCAGCACCCCGCCGCCGTCGGCCGTGGCGGTGGTCAGCCAGACGCGATCTCCCACGATCACGGGCGTCGACCAGCCCCGCCCGGGCACCGGCGTCTTCCACTGCATGTTCTCCGTTTCGCTCCACTCCGCCGGCAGCCCGCGTTCCGTCGAGTGGCCCTGGCCGTCCGGTCCGCGAAACTCCGGCCAGTCTTCCGCCCCGGCCGCGGGCGCCGTCAGGAGTAGCAGCGCAACGCCGATCCGCATCAGGGCGGGAATCGTCATCGCCACATTGTAGTCCCGTCTGCCGCTGCCGGTATAATCTGCCTGCCGCGCCCCGGCCGCGCACGGCGCGGCCCGCCGGCCACGGAGTGGGGCGATGGGGTCCCCGCGAGTGGCCGGCGGGGGTTTGGGGCGCAGCCCCAAGTAACAGATGCCACGCAACGCGCCATCCCGGTTCATGGGCCTGCTGGCCGGCCTGCTGCTGGCGGCCGACGCCGCCCCGGCGCTGCGCGGCGAGACGGCCGCCGAACGGCAGGTCGTCATCTTCAACTCGGCGATGGACGACGAGCGGCTGGCGGCGACGCGCGAGGCGGTGGCGTTCTGGAACCACACGCTGGCGGAGCTGCAGCTCAGCCCACGGCTCGCGGAGGCGGCCGTCGTCGTCGAATCGCCGCTGACCCGCCCCCTCGAAAACTACGCGCAACGGCTGTGGCGGCAGGCGGGTCGAATCTCCTCCGGGGAGATTGGACCGCGGGCGCCCCGCGAATTGCAAGACGTGGAAGGCGACATCTTCGTGCTGCTGTCCCGGCAGCACCTCATGTCGTTCGCCTGGCCGGTTGATCACACGGAACGCTATTTCGTGGCCATCGGCACGCGCTCGAACGATCCGGTGGCGAATCCCGTCGCCACGCACAACGTCGTGGCCCACGAACTGGGGCATGCGCTCGGCCTGACCCACAACAACCATCCGGCGTCGCTCATGTGCAGCCCTTGCCGGTCCGCGCTGATTGCTTCACACAAGGGCCGTTTCCTGCCGCTGACGCCCGCGGAACGCGCCCGCCTGCTCGAGCTCTACAACCCGCGGTGAATCGCGGTCCGGTCCCGTCGCTGTTTTGACGCCCCGTCGGCGCCTCCGGGATACTGCGCGGCAGGAGGTGCCCCATGCTCGACGCGTCAACGATCCTGCTCACCGACAAGATTGCCGTCGTCACCGGAGGTGGCCGCGGGCTCGGCGAAGCGATTGCCCTGAACATGGCGGCGTTCGGCGCGGACGTCGCGGTGCTCGACATCGACGAGCCGGCGGCGCGCCGGACGGCGGAACGTGTGCGCGAGACAGGTCGGCGCAGCCTGGCGCTGCGTGCGGACGTGAGCGTGCGCGCTGACGTCGACGCCGCCCTGGACCGCACGCGCACCGAGCTGGGCGAGATCGACGTGCTGGTCAACAACGCGGCCGACCTGACGGACCCGCGGCCGGCGCTCACCATCACCGACGAGCGCTTCGACCACTTCGTGCGGTCGTGCCTGGGTTCGGTCTGGCTGTGCAGCACGTCGGTCGCGCGGCGCTGGATCGACCACGGCCGCCCGGGCGTCATCGTCAACCTGGCGACCACCGAGGGCATTCGCGGCTGCCCCAACTGGTCGGCCTATTCCGCCGCCAAGGCAGGCGTCATCAACCTGACCAAGACGCTGTCCTCGGAGTGGGGCCCCCACGGCATTCGCCTCAACGCGATTGCGCCCGACTACACGCCGTCGCCGGGGACGGAGTTTGCCGGGCGCAGGTTCAACGCGGAAGACCCCGGCTCGCTCGTGTTTCGCGCCGGTTCCCCGGCCGGGGAGACGCTGGCGGGGATTGCGCCGTACATCCCGCTGCGGCGCTACGGCACGCCCGACGACACGGCGGGGCTGGCGATCTTCCTGGCGTCGGACATGTCTGCCTGGATCACCGGGCAGACCATCGTCGTCGACGGCGGGTCGCTGGCGTGCGCGCGCGTCGAGGGTCCGCTGCCCCTGCCGATGTTCCTCGATCTGGACGAATAGACTCGAGAAAGGCCGAACCGGACGCGGCTGTCGCCGCGTCACAACAGTTGGACGCCGGCTGCCGCGCTGTGCGCCCGGCGACCGGCGCCGGAGGGCAGGCACCGATGCTGACCGAGAAACAGGAGCGCCTCTGCTCCGACAGCCGCTGGGACTATTCCGATCTGTCGGCCATCTTTCTCAACTGCACCCTGAAGCGCAGTCCGGAGCTGTCGCATACCGAGGGCTTGATCCGCATCTCGCGCGCCATCATGGAAAAGAACGGCGTGTCGGTCGAGCTGTTGCGCCCGATCGACTTCGACATCGCCACAGGCGTGTATCCCGACATGCGCGAGCACGGCTGGGAACGGGACGACTGGCCTGACATCCTGGAGAAGGTGCTCGCCGCGGACATCCTGGTGATTGGGTCGAGCATCTGGCTGGGCGAGAAGACATCCGTCGCCACCCGCGTCATCGAACGCCTGTACTCCGCGTCCCACCACCTCAACGCCGCCGGTCAGTACGCCTATTACGGCCGCGTCGGCGGCTGCCTCATCACCGGCAACGAGGACGGCGCCAAACACTGCGCGATGAACATCCTGTACTCGCTGCAGCATCTGGGGTACGTCATCCCGCCGCAGGCGGACGCGGCGTGGCTCGGCGAGGCGGGCCCGGGCCCGTCGTACCTGGACGAGGGGTCCGGCGGTCCGGAGAACGACTTCACCAACCGCAGCACCACGTTCATGACCTGGAACCTGCTGCACATGGCGCGGATGGTCAAGGACGCAGGAGGCATCCCGGCCCACGGCAACCAGCGCTCGGCGTGGGACGCCGGCTGCCGCTTCGACCACCCGAACCCGCTCTACCGGTGAGGCGCGGTGGCGGGCGTCAGCGCCGCTGGCCGCGCCCGCTGTCGCCCTTGCCTGCAGTGGCACGACCGAGCGCGGCCGCACCGCGCGCAAGGCCGTAGACGGCGGCCGCCAGCAGCGCCGCTGCCGCCGGGACTGCGAGGATGCCGAGTCCCGGATCGCCGCCGTAGACAGTGACGCCGCCCAGAAAGAAACCGCCCGGCAGCAGCACGCCCGCCGCCAGGAGGCTGGCGGAGACGGCCGGCAGCCGGCCCGGCGCCGCTTCCGGCGCCACGCGCAGATAGAGGCCGCACAGGATGTTGATCACGGCCAGCAGGGCGCCGTGCGCGTGGGCCAGCGTCCACATGAGCCGGCGCGTGTCGTTCGACGCGTCCAGGTACAGTCCGACCTTGAACGCGTGCAGCATCTCCAGCGTGAAGCCGAGCGTCAGAAAGGCGAGCAGCGACCACCAGCCGAAGCGGAGATGGCGGCGCGCGGCGGCGGCGGGCGTCAGAGCGGTGTCGGCAGGCACTATTCCCTCAGAAACAGCGGCCGGTTGTCGCGCTGCCGCAGAATGCCCATCATGCGCTCGGTCATGAGCTGTCCGTCGGTATCGACCAGTAGCGCGGGGTCCCGCCGCGCTCGCGGCAGCGCGCTCTGCTGCCACGACCGAAGCACCGGAAGAGCGGCGGCCACGCGCGCCTCACGGTCGGCCACGTAGTCGTATTTCAGGCCGCTGTAGCCGGGAACCGTGCGCAGCGAGCGGTAGGCGATGTAGCGCACCGCCTCGTAGGGGTCGTTGAGCAACTCCGCCAGGTACGGCGCCATCCAGCTCGTGCCGGACGCCGCCTGGGCCGGAGCCCAGCCGAGCGCGAAGGCCGCCAGCGCGCGCTGGCCGGCGTCCCCGCGCATGGTCCACAGCAGCGCAGCGGCCACCGTCCGTTCGTCATCGCCCAGTGGCGGCGTCGGCAGGTCGTACCACTCGCGAAGCGCCGCCCCCGTCCAGGCCAGCGTCTTGTCGACGTGGCAGAGGTTACATGCATTCGGCCGTCCGGTCTGCACGCTCTCCGTGACCGACGGGCTGCTGATGGTGTGGCTTCGGATGGCCTTGAGCAGGCCGTACGACGTGTACGGCATGTGGCAGTTGTAACAGGAGTTGCCGGGCGAGTCCGGCGCGTGGCGGGTATGTGCCGCGACGTCGTCCGCCGGCAGGTCGTGACAGGCCAGGCAGGCGTCGTTGCCGTCCATGCCGGCCGAGACCTGGTGCGTCGCGGCCCATTCGGAGACCGGCCGGGGATCCTCCGGGGTCTTGTGCATCGTGTGGCACGAGAAGCAGGACAGCGTCCGCGCGTCGTCCGTGGCGTCCTTGAAGCAGGGCGAGTCGACGAGTCCGTTGTACTCCCGCCCCGATACGCGGATCATGCCGTCGGCCCAGAACGAGCCGCTCACGAACGCCGGGTCGCGCTCGACGAACGCCGCGAGCGCCGCCGGATCGCGCCGCGCCATCGGTTGCGGCATGTAGCGGGTGTCGCGCAGATCGCCGCCCGGACGATACGGGAAGCCGTCGCTGTTGGCGCGCCGCTCGGCGTCGGCGTCGTAGAACTCCCAGACGCTGTGGCACTGTCCGCACACCTGCGACGAGCGCTGCGGGTCGAGGCGCGTCGGCTGCACGATGGTCGGGTCGGGCTGGTCGCCGAAATGCCGTGCATAGCGTTGCAGCGGATTGCGGTGGGTCCGCACGTGCTCCGCGCCCGGTCCGTGGCACGCCTCGCAGGCGATGCCGAACTCGCCGGTCGTGGTGTCCACTGCCTGCTGCTCGATAGGCTCCGAGAGGAACGGCGTGTCGAAACGGGTGCGCGGGAAGGTCGTGTGGCAGGCGATACAGACCGCGTTCCAGTGGCCGTTGACGGTCGACACCGCCTGGTTGGGCGGGTGCAGCACAACGGCGCTGCGCGGCGCCCAGCGCCGGTCGGCAATCAGGTACACCCCCGGCAGCACGTTGAGCGCCCGGTCGTGGCCCGTCGCGTACCAATAAATCTGCTGGTGGTGCGAGCCGGTGATCATGACGACCTGGCGGGTGATGCGGGGGCGCTCGCTCTCCGGGCCCGCCGCGCCCGGGTCGTTGAATTCGGCCCAGAATTCGTCGCCGCGGCGCTCCAGGCGCATCGGCTCGCCGTGCACATCCGCCACCAGCACGCCGTCGAAGTCGGCCACGACCGTCTGCGACGTCGCCACTTGGGTCATGGTGCGATGGTAGGAGCCGTACCAGGTTTCATACTGGGCCGGGTGGCACGCCTGGCAGGCGTCCGAGGAGACGTAGCCGTCCGTCCCGGTCTGGATTGGACGCTGGGTGACGCGCTCCTCCGGGACGACCGGGGTGCGCGTCAAGACGGCCGCCGCGCCCAGCGCGACCGCGGCAAGCGCGATGGCCGCAACCGGCAGGAGCGGGCGCAGGGCCATGACTCAGTCGGCCGCCGCCGAGTCCAGCCGGTCCCGCAATACCCATTCACGGACGATTTGCCGGCGCGTCGTCCGCCAGAGGATACGCACGTTGGTTGAGAAGGTGAAGCGCCTGGGCAGCCAGACGTCGGTCTCCACGCGTTCGAATTCCAGGCGGCCGGCCGCGTTCCGCAGCGTGGCCAGCCCCCAGAAATAGCGCGTGGGCTTCTGGATCTGGAATTCGACGAACAGCACGCCGTAGTCGCTGCGCGAGACGTACAGCCTGCCGCTGGAGCGGTTCAGCATTCCGTCGAGGCGGGTCTTCTCCGGCAGCTTGCCGGCGCGCGGCACGAACTCGACGACCCAGCACTCCTCGCCGTCGAGCGTGTCGACGCCGGTGATCGATGCCTCGAAGCGCTCAAGCAGCTCATCGACTTCAATCTGGCGCTCGTCGTTGGTTTCGATCGGGTCGTCGTCCTCATTCCGCTCCCGAACCTCGCGGATGAAGTCCTCTCGCCGCTCGCGTTCCTCCCGCCGCGCGCGCGCGTCGAGCGGCTCGCCGTCGCGCTCGATCAACTCCTCGTACAACTCTCCTTCAAGCGGGTAGCGGCGGTGCAACGTCGTCTCCGTCTTCGTCACCTCGCCCTCTTTGTCGAGCGTATCGACCTGGGTGACGATCCGCGATTCGTATTGCAGCTCGGCGCCGCGTTCTTCCTGATCGACCACGCGGTCGACCACCCGCTGCATGATGTCGCCGACAGGTGCGTCGAACTCGAAACTGGACTGCTGCTGGAATGACGTCGGATGTGCGGTTGCTGCCAGCAGAACGCCGGCAAGGATTGCCGAACGAAACGCCATCATGCAGATGGTAGCATCGAAAGTGCCCCGTGGCTCCCACTGTAACGGGGGGAGACACCCGTCGCGGCTATACTTCGCGGGTCGGAGATCCGAAGCGCAATGCCCGCCGCCGCGGCCGAGCCGCTCACCGTCCTCGTCGTCAGTTGCTCGCTCAGCGCCACGAGCCGTTCCCGCGTGCTGGCGCAGGCTGCGGAGACCGCGCTGCGCGGCCTGCGCGTCGGCACCGGGATGGTTGATCTCCGCGACATGGACTTGCCGCTGTGCGACGGCGCCGATTGCTACGACCATCCCGCGGTCGCGCCGCTGGCCCGCCGGATCGAGGCGGCGGACGCCGTGCTCCTGGCGTCGCCCGTCTACAACTACGACGTGAACGCCGCCGCCAAGAACCTGGTGGAGCTGACCGGTTCGGCCTGGAGCGAAAAACCGGTCGGCTTTCTGTGCACGGCCGGCGGCCGCCAAAGCTACATGGCGCCGGTAGGGCTGGCGGGCAGCCTGATGCTCGACTTTCGGAGCTTGATCGTGCCGCGCTTCGTCTACGCTGTGAAGGAAGACTTCGAGGAGCACGGCGATGTGACGGGTCCGTTGCGCGAGCGCATCGAGCAGTTGGCAGGCGCCGCTGTCGACCTGGCGCGGGCGCTGGCCTGGCTGCACGCGTCGGCCGGCGCGGCCGGCCGCTAGCCGGCCGCTGCCGGATCCCCCCGTTGCCGTGCGCCGTCACGTCGTGAGGTACCGCCATGATCCCAGTCAGGCCACGCTCGCGGGCATATCCCTTCCGTCGACGCGACTTCCTGCGGGCCGCGCCGGCCGGCCTGGCAGCCGGCGTCTGGCCGCTGGCCGACGCAGGCGCCCAACCCCGCCCGACTGACACCGAAGACGCGATCGAGTGCGCCTCGTCGCTGGCCGGCCTGGAGTTCAGCGACGCCGAGCGTGACCTGCTGCGGCCGGACGTGGCGCGCAACCGGCGGCGGTACGACGAGTTGCGGCAGGTCGCCATCGATGCGGACGTTCCACCTGCCTTTTCGTTTAGCCCCTATCGCAGCAACTACCGGCCCGCCGCGCCGGCCACGCCCAACGCGGACCTCGGGATGGAGCGGCGCGGTCCGGCCGCAGCGCCGGAGGACCCCGGCAGCCTCGCGCTGCTGCCGGTGACGGCGCTCTCGCGCCTCGTCGAAAGGCGCGCGGTGACATCGCTCGAATTGACGCGTCTCTACCTCGACCGCCTGAGGCGCTACGGCCGCCGGCTCAACTGCGTCGTAACGCTCACGGAAGACCTCGCCCTGGCGCAGGCGGCGGAAGCGGATCGGGAGATTGCCGCCGGGCGCTACCGCGGGCCGCTGCACGGCATTCCGTGGGGAGCCAAGGACCTGTTCGCCGCGCGCGGCGCCCGCACGACGTGGGGCGCGCGGCCGTACGAGCAGCAGATCATCGACCAGGACGCGACCGTTGTCGAGCGCCTGAACGATGCCGGCGCGGTGCTCGTGGCCAAGCTGTCAATGGGGGCTCTGGCTCGCGGCAGCGTCTGGTTCGGCGGGATGACCCGCAATCCCTGGGCGCCCGCACAGGGTTCGAGCGGATCATCCGCCGGGCCCGGCGCCGCGACCGCTGCGGGTCTGGTCGCGTTTTCGGTCGGCACCGAGACGCTGGGCTCCATCATCTCGCCGTCGGCAACATGCGGCGTTACCGGGCTGCGCCCGACTTACGGCCGCGTCAGCCGCCACGGCGCGATGACGCTCAGCTGGACGATGGACAAGATCGGGCCGATGTGCCGCACCGCGGAGGACTGCGCGCTCGTGTTCAACGCCATCTACGGCCCCGACGGTCGCGACGATACGGTGATCGACGCGCCGTTCACCTGGGCGCCTCCGGTCGACCTCGGGGCGTTGCGCGTGGGCTACGTGTCCGACGAGTTCCAACGCCCGCCGTTCGGNNNNGCGGCGGCGCGCGAGCTGGCGGTGCAGCGGACGGCGCTCGACGCCCTGCGGCGGGCGGGAATGGTGCTCGAGCCGATCCGGTTGCCGGATTTCCCCGCGGACGCGATGCGCGTGATCCTCAACGCGGAGGCGGCGGCGGCGTTCGACGATCTGACGCGCAGCGGCGGCGTCCGCCAGTTGACCCAGCAGGGGCCGGACGCCTGGCCGAACGTCTTCCGCGCGTCGCGGTTCATCCCGGCCGTCGAGTACATCCGCGCCCAGCGTGCCCGGACGCTGCTGGCGCGCGAGTTCGACGCGCTGATGAGCCGCTTCGACCTCGTCGTCAGCCCGCCGTTCAGCGCCAGCCTGACGATGACCAACGCGACCGGGCACCCGGCGCTGGCCCTCAAGGCCGGATTCAGCGACGGGCTGCCGGTGGCGCTGATGCTGACGGGACGGCTCTACGAGGAGTCGACACTGCTGCAGGCCGCCCGTGCGTACCAGCAGGCGACCGCCTGGCACACCATGCATCCTTCGTTAGATGGGGCTGCGCCCCAAGCCCCCGGCAGGCGCTAGCGGGGACCCCTTCGCCCCGCGCCGTGCCTGCCGAGCCGCGC
>JAGWAI010000009.1:37288-78347 GCA_021296485.1 Acidobacteriota bacterium | reverse complement strand
TGCGCCCCAAGCCCCCGGCAGGCGCTAGCGGGGACCCCTTCGCCCCGCGCCGTGCCTGCCGAGCCGCGCCGTGCGCGGCTTGATGCCTCCTGGACCTATTCGAAGCGGACCGAGTTGATGAGCGCGTTGAAGTCCGCTTCCCAGCGCCTGACCGTTCGGCTTGGACCGGTCAGCTTGAAGAAGTAGGGACCTTCCGGGGTTTCCACCACCGCCGCCTTCAAACGGAAGTCACGCTTGTAGTAGCGCATCTTCGAGCCCGGATGCACTTCGGCGGCGAAGATGCCGGGCACGTCCAGCACCGTCACCGGCATACCGGACACCTCGAAGCTGGTGGTGGTGGCGACGTCCACAGAGGGGCTGTCGTCCGGCTGCAGCATCTGGCTGGTCCAGCGGTCGAGGTTCGCCTCGACGGTGCCGCCTGCGCCGCCGAAGTAGAACACGACGCACTCCGCGTCTTCCGGATCCTCGTCCACGCCCGGCAACTGGAACTGCGCGATGCGCATGGGAGACGACGGCTCGGCGGCGATCCAGTCGGCCGGGGCGTCGTACTGCAGCGCCGGCTGGGCGCCGGCGGGCGCCGCGCCCGGCAGCGCCAGCAGCATCGCCGCGGTCACCGCCCGCGCGACGCGGCGGAGCGGGCGACATGGGGTGCGCAATGTCGGCACAACGTGCGATCGTAGCACCCGGCGTGCAGCCGCGCCACGGCGGGCGCGGCCTGCGGAATCGACTTCGACTACAATGGCCTGCCTTTTTCCGGAGGGGCGCCGCAAGCAGTGCAGATTGCCTACGAGAAGCAGACGCTCGACAATGGGCTCGACGTGATCGTGCACGAGGACCACGGCTGTCCCATTGTCGCGGTCAACCTCTGGTACCACGTCGGATCCAAGAACGAGCGGCCCGGCCGCACCGGTTTCGCCCACCTGTTCGAGCACCTGATGTTCGAGGGGTCGGCGCATTTCGACCGCGGCTATTTCCATCCGCTGCAGGAGGTCGGCGGAACGCTGAACGGGTCGACCAGCACCGACCGCACGAACTACTGGGAGGTGGTGCCGACCGGCGCGTTCGAGCGCGCCCTGTGGATGGAATCGGACCGTATGGGATATCTCCTGCCGGCGCTCACGCAGGAGAAATTCGAGACGCAGCGCGAGGTGGTGCTGAACGAGCGGCGCCAGAACTACGAGAACCGACCCTACGGACTCGTCCCGATGGCGCTCATGGCGGCGCTGCACCCGCCGGATCATCCGTACCACTGGCTGACGATTGGTGAGCCCGACGACCTGCGGGCCGCCGGCCTGGCCGATGTAAAGGCGTTCTTCGCCACCTACTACCACCCGGGCAATGCGTCGCTCGCTATCGCCGGCGACGTGCGCGCCGCCGACGCGTTCGGCGAGGCCTGCCGCCACTTCGAGGAGATCCCCTGCGGGCCGCCGCCGCCGCCACCCGCCGTGCCCGCCGAGGCCGATTCCGACGGCGAGCGCCGGCTGCTGCTCGTTGACCGCGTCGAGTTGCCCAGGCTGTATCTGGCCTGGCGCACGCCGCCGCTGTTCGCCGCGGACGACGCGGAGCTCGATCTGCTGGCGGAGTTGCTGACGGGCGGCAAGGCGTCGCGCCTGTACCGGCGGCTCGTTCGCGAGCAGCGGATAGCCACCGACGTGAGCGCCGCGCAGGGCTCGCGCGAGTTGGCGAGCAGCTTCTTCATCGCCGCCACCGCCGCTCCGGGCCATGACCTGGCCGAGCTGGAGGCGGTGATTGCCGACGAGCTGGACGCGCTGCGGACGGACCCGCCGGGCGATGACGAAGTGGAACGGGCGCGGACTACCGCCGACGCCGACTTCGTCTACCGCACCCAGACCGTGGGCGGATTCGGCGGGCGGTCCGATCAGCTGAACCTCTACAACGTCCTCGCCGGCGACCCGGGCTACGGCCCGTCCGACCGCGCGCGGTACGCCGCCGCGCTCCCGCAGGCGCTCCGCCGCGCGGCGGATCTCCATCTACGCGCGGAGCAGCGGGTCGCCGTCAGCGTCGTGCCGGCCGGCGAGACGGCAGCCGCGCTGCCCGACTCCGTCCTGGTGAGCCCGCGATAAATGCCCCGCGCAGATCGCACGCGCCTGCCGTTGCCCGGCGCGGACCCGGAATTCACCTTGCCCGTGTTCGAGCGGGCCGATTTGGCCGGCGGGACGGCCGTGCGGGTCGCGGAGCACCGCCGGGCGCCGCTGTTGACGCTCCACCTGCTGCTGCCCACCGGCTACGCGGCGGATCCGCCGGACAAGCCCGGTCTCGCCTCATTGACGGCGGCGCTGTTCGAGGAGGGCTCCGCCGGTTTGTCCGCGGTCGAGCTGGACGCCGCGCTGAAGCGGATTGGCGGGCACCTGTCCACGGCGGTGAGCAGTGATGCGACCGTGGTCGCCTTGACTGTGCTCTCGCAGCATGCGGCCGCCGGGCTGCGGCTGCTGTTCGAGATCACTATGCAGCCGCGTCTCGACGCGGAGGACGTGGCCCGCGAGCGCGATCTGCGGGTCAATCGCATTCGCCAGCAGCGGCAGTCGCCGGGCGCGATCGCCGACCGAGTCTACCTGGAGACGCTCTACGGGGAGCATCCGTACGGGCACCTGTCGATCGGTACGGAGTCGGCGTTGCGGTCGATTGAGCCGGCCCACGTGGCGGCCTTTCACAGGCGCGGGTACACCGCGGCTCCCTGGACGCTCGTCGCGGCGGGCGACGTTGCGCCGGCCGATTTCATAACGGAGGCGGAGCGGGCCTGGACAGCGGTGGCAACGCCGGTCGATCGGTCGCCGGCCGCCACCGCCGCGCCGGACCCGCCGCCGGCCGGTGAGCGGATGGTCTTCGTCGCGCGCGACGGCGCGGTACAGTCCGAGATCCGGCTCGGCCACGTCGGTCCGCCCCGGCGCTCGCCCGACTACCACGCGCTGATGGTGCTGAACATGGTCTTGGGCGGGCAGTTCGTCAGCCGCGTCAACCAGAATTTGCGCGAGGCGAAGGGCTATACGTACGGGGCGTCGACGGCGTTCGACTGGCGGGTGGGCCGCGGGCCGTTCCGCGTGCAGACCAGCGTGCAGACCACGGCCACGGTGGACGCCATCCGCGAAGCGGTGCGCGAGGTGGTCGACATCCGCGGGTCGCGGCCGCCGTCCGACCAGGAATT
Source organism: Acidobacteriota bacterium (assembly GCA_021296485.1). Taxonomy (GTDB): domain Bacteria; phylum Acidobacteriota; class Vicinamibacteria; order Vicinamibacterales; family UBA8438; genus JAAXGX01. Next base: position 75,184 of record JAGWAI010000009.1, on the reverse strand, counting down.
GGCGGTGGCGCAGGCAGCGTTGACGCGCGGCTTTCCACGAACCCTCGAAACGTCGGCGCAGATCGTGCGCGCCGGAGTACAGATCGCGCTGCACGGATTGCCGGCGGACGCCTACGCGCAGTTCCCGAACCGGATTGCGGCGGTCGGCGCTGCCGACGTGCGGCGGGCCGCCGAGCGGCATCTCCATCCGGGCGCCCTGGTCGCCGTCGTGGTCGGGTCCCGGCCGGAAGTCTTCGACGGCCTGGCCGGATTGGGCTTCGGCGCGCCGGTCGAGCGCGGCGCGGACTGATCCGGGCCGGCCCGTTATCATGTTTCCGGAGGCGGGTGATGGGACACAAGGAAGGCTGGACCGGACGCGTCTATGAGGACTTCGAGGTAGGCGATGTCTATCGCCACCCGCTCGGCCGGACGGTGATCACCGCCGACAACATCTGGTTCACGCTGCTCACCCAGAACAGCAACGCCATTCACTTCGATCACGCATTCGCGGCGAAGACCGAATTCGGCAAGCCGCTCGTCGATTCCACCTTCACGCTGGCGCTGGTGACCGGCCAGTCCGTCATCGACCTGTCGTGGAACGTGATGGCCAACCTCGGCTGGGACGAGGTGCGCTTGCCCAACCCGGTGTTCGAGGGCGACACCATCTATTCCCGCAGCGAGGTGCTCTCCAAGCGCGAGTCGAAGTCGCGGCCGAACGTCGGCATCGTGACGGTGAAGACGACCGGCTTCAACCAGGACGGCAAGGTCGTCATCGAGTTCAAGCGCACGTTCATGGTGTACCGGCGCGGCCACGTACCGCAGATATCCCTGCCGGAGCCGGACGAGGCAAGGGGGCCGGCCGATGGCTAGGAATCTTTCCGTCGCCTGCCTGGCGCTGTCGCTGTCGGCAGCGGCCGCCTGCGGCGGCGCAGCCCTGCCGCGCGTCGAGGGAGATATCGCATTCATCAATGCGAACGTGATTCCGATGGACGTCGAGCGGGTGCTCGAGAACCGGACAGTGGTGATTGCCGACGGGCGTATCGCCGCCATCGGTTCGGCCGACGAGATGACGCCGGCCGAGGGCGTCGAGCTCATCGACGCGGCGGGCGGATATCTGCTGCCGGGCTTCACCGAGATGCACGGCCACCTGCCGAATCCGCGGGTGCCGGACCGGGACGCGCAGAACGTCCTGTTTCTCTACGTTGCCAACGGCGTGACCACGGTGCGCGGCATGCAGGGCGATCCGTCGCAATTCGACCTGCGCGAGCGGGTCCGCAGCGGCGCCGTCCTCGGGCCGCAGTTGTTTCTGGCCAGCGTGTCGCTCAGTCCCGGCCGCGGCGTCTCGACCCCGGAGGAGGCCGAACAGCTGGTTCGCGAGTATGCCGTGCAGGGATACGACCTGATCAAGATGCTCGAGGGGCTCGACGTCGAGACGTACGACGCGGCGGTGCGCACCGCTGCCGAGGTCGGCCTGCCGCTTGCCGGGCACGTGCCGGACCAGGTCGGCCTGCGGCGCGCTCTCGCATCCCGGCAGGTCTCGATCGACCACCTGGACAACTACGTCGAGGCGCTCGTGCCGGAGGCGGCGCGGCCGGAAGAGTGGCCCGGGTTCGGCGGCCGCGGAACGTTGCTGGCGCGCGTGGACGAGTCGCTCATGCCGGATGTCGTGGAGGCGACCGTGCGGGCCGGCGCCTGGGTCGTGCCGACGATGGTGCTGTGGGAGACCGGGATCCTCGGCACGCGGCCCGGCGCGACCGTCGCGGCGGAACGACCGGAGGTGCGCTACATGCCGCCCGAAACCGTGGAGCAGTGGACGCGCAGCGTCGACGAGCGTCTCGCCGCGGGCGACGTGGAAGCGAACCGGCGGCTTGCGGCGCTGCGCGGCAGGATACTGCTCGCGCTGCATGAGGGCGGCGCCAATATCGCGCTCGGCACCGACTCGCCGCAGACGTTCAGCGTGCCGGGTTTCTCCGCGCACCGCGAGATGCGCTATTACGTCAGCCTCGGCATGACGCCGTACGATGTCCTGGAGATTGCCACCCGCAAGCCGGCCGAGTACTTCGGCGCCACCGACGACTTCGGCACGGTGGCCGTCGGCCGCCGCGCCGACCTGCTGCTGCTGGAGGCGAATCCGCTGGAGGACATATCCCGCACCGAGCGGCGCGCGGGGGTGATGGTCGGCGGCCGGTGGCTCCCGGAAGAAGAAATCCAGCGCCGCCTGGAGGCGATCGCCACCCACTATGGGAACTGACGCCCCCGCGGAGCGGATACGTCGCAGCCTGCTGTTCGTGCCGGCTGTTCGGCCGGACCGCTTCCCCAAGGCGCTGGCGACGGGCGCCGACGCCGTCTGCATCGATCTCGAGGACGGCGTGGCGCCGGACGCCAAGGAGACGGCGCGAGCGGCAGCGCTGGACCTGCTCGCCGGCCGCGGCCCGAGCGCTGCGGAGGTGAGCCTGCGTATCAACGACGCCAAGACGGCGCTGGGGCGCACCGACCTGGCGGAGCTGGTCGAATCCGGCGCGCGTCCCGACGCCCTGATGCTGCCGAAGGTGGCCGGGGCGGAGGAGATCCGGGCAGTCGATAGGGCGCTCGCGCGCGCCGGCGGGGGGTTGCCGCTGATCGTGCAGATTGAGACCGCCGCCGGCCTGCTCGCCGCTGCCGAGATTGCCGCGGCGTCGTCCAACGTGTCGGCCGTCTTCTTCGGCGCCATCGACCTGTCGGCCGACCTGGGCTGCGCCGTGGAATGGGAGGCGCTGATCTACGCGCGCTCGCGGGTCGTCCTGGCGGCCGGTGCGGCCGGCGTCAGCGCGCTCGACTCCCCGTTCATGGACGTGCCGGCGCTCGACGCGCTGGCGGAAGAAACCCGGCGCGTACGGCGCCTGGGATTCACCGGGAAGGCCGCCATCCATCCCGCGCAAGTGCCGGTGATACAGGCGGCGTTCGCGCCCGGCGCGGCGGAGACGGCCTGGGCGCGGAAGATCGTCGCGGCATACGAGCGGCAGCAGGGCGGCGTGCTGCTGGTCGACGGCCAGCTCATCGAGCTGCCCGTGGTGCGATCCGCGCGCCGCACGCTGCGCATCGCCGAGCGGCTGGGCAGCGCCGGCGATCAGGCCTGAGTCCGCGCCTCGGCCGCCAGCTCCCGGAAGCGGCAGAACGGGTTCGCCAGCCGCATCTGCTCCGGCGTCCGGCAGTCGGGTGTGAAGAGCGCGGGGCTGGCGACAACGGCCGCCACGCAGCGCGCCCGCGAGGTGGCGACGTTCAGCCGGTGCAGGCTGTAAAGGAACGCCATGCCGCGCGGCGCCTCGTCCGGCGTCGAGGTCGCCATCGAGTACAGCGCGATCGGCGCTTCCTGCCCCTGGAACTTGTCGACCGTCCCGACGCGCGCGCCGTCCGGGAGCGCCCGCCGCAGAGCTGCGACGTGTGCGTTGTACGGCGCAACCACCAGGATGTCCTCCAACCTGAGCGCCGCCCGCACGCCGTGCCGGTCGATCCAGTCGGCGCCGCCGTCGAGCAGCTCGCGGACAAGCGCCGCCACGCGCGCCGCCTCCTCGGCGGAGGCCTTCGTGTTGCCGGCGTGCTCCACCGCCACCAGGCGCAGGCCGCGGCCGGCGAGCGGCCCGGGTCCGAGCACCGTCTGGCGCTCCAGCGCAGGCCGCGCGGCCAGCCGTCCGTCGTAGAACTGCTCGGTCGTGAACGCGCAGATCTCCGGGTGCATGCGCCAGGTCTCGCCAAGAAAGACGCCGCGGGACGGGTCAATGGTCGCCGATTCGCCCAGCAGATGGCCGAGGGCGGAGCTGTCGGCGCCGGGTGGATGAACGCCCTGGATCGGCTGGTCCAGCTGTCGCGGGTCGCCCAGCAGCACCAGGTTCCGAGCGGCCTGGCTCACGGCAAGGGTGTTGGCCAGGCTCATCTGGCCGGCTTCGTCGATGACGAGCACGTCCACCGAGCCCGCCATTTCCGGGCGGGCCCACAGCCAGGCGGTGCCGCCTGCCAGGTTGGCGCCGCCAAGAGCGAGCGCGTAAGCCACCTCGTCGTTCGTCGAAGCCGGTTCGATGCGCCGGTCCGGGCAGCCGTCGTGCGCATTCGCCTTCTGGATGCCGCGGACGTCCACGCCTGCCTCGCCGGCGGCCGCGCAAACCGCGCCGAGCAGGTTGGAGATGACCTTGTGGCTGTTGGCGGTGACGCCGACGCGCCGGCCGCGGACCAGCAGGTCGAGAATCATCCGCGCGCCGGTGTAGGTCTTGCCGCTGCCGGGCGGCCCCTGCACGGGCAGCACCGAGCGGTCGAGCAGGGGCGCGATCCGCCGGACGGCCTCCAGCGGCGTTTCACCGGGATGCACGAGGTCCGTTCCCGCCGTCCCGGGCGCCGCCTCGGCGGTGCGCGGCGCGGACCGCAGCAGCAGGTCGAAGGCGGCCAGGCGCGGGCTGTCCGGCGCGGATCCGCCGTCCGCGACCGCCAACGCCAGTCGTTGCAGGCTCTCCGCCAGGACGCGCGCGTTGACGTGGTCGAGCGGCACGAGCGCGAACGGGTCCGGCGCATCCGAAGCAACGCCGCGCTTCAGTTCGATCACGCCGGCCGCGTCGTCGAGCGCGACCACCGTGCCGGCCGACCCGCCGGTGGCGGGATCGCGCGGCGCGTCGCCCACCTCGATCTCGTGCGGCTGCGCCGGGTAGCGGTAGCGATGGATGAAGGAGCGCTTCTCGCGCCGCGGTTCTTCGCCCGTCCAGCGCAGTCCCCCGAGCGTCGAGCTGTCCTCGACATGCTCCTCCGCGGTGAATCCGCAGCGTTCGAAGAACTCCCACCACATGGACTTCTCCTCCCGGCGGTGGAATTCGAGGAGGTGCGCCAGCAGGCGGCGCGCACGCTGGTCGTCGTCCAGTTCCTCGTCGCCGGCCGGCAGGCCCGCGGTGAGCGCCGCGATCAGCGCCGTCACCTCGGCCGCCTGCTCGGACTCGGCGTCGCGCGCTTCCGTATCCACCGCCGGGCGGGGCAGTGGCTGCCCGGTTGCGGCCTCCAGCTCTTCGCGGCACGCTTCCAGCCAGTCGGCGAGCCGCATCGCTGATCGGCAGTCGTCGCGGTTGCAGCGTTCGAGCGCGCCGCGCGGATCGTCCGGCAGCGGACGCATGTCCCGGCCGGCGTCCCCCGACTCCAGCCAGGCCTCGAAGCGCACCCGCGCGCGGATCGCGGCGGCGAGATCGACGTCGCGCTCGAAGCCGTGGAAGGGTTCCAGCCGCGGGAGGGCATAGCTCTCGACCGAGACGCGCAGCCCCTGGCGCACGGCGCGACGCAGGTCTACGAAGATATTGCCCCGCAGCAACCGGTCCACGGCGTCCTCGCGAGTGGCGTAGCGGCTCATCAGGCGCTTGATGGCCGCCGGCGCGGAGGGCCCGTAGTGGAAGACGTGGAAGCCGGGCTCCCGCTGCCAGCGATCCATGACGCCGTCGATGAACCGTTCGAAGGCGTTCCGTTCCGCCTGCTGGTCCAGCGCCCAACTTGCGACGTGGCGGCCCCGGCGGTCCACAAACCCGAACAGGTACTCCAGGCCGTCGTCCGCGGCGTACCCGTCCCCGTCGATTGCGGCAAACACGTCCGATTCGCAGGGCGCGGGCAGCGAAGCGAGTCCCCTGTCCGCCGCAACGGGCGTAATCAGCTCGCGGACCAGTTGCCCGCTTTGGCGCGCCTCGAGCTGCACCCGCGCCTGCTCGCGGATACGGGTGAGCGCGGCGTTGTCGATGCCGTCGATCGGTGGCGTCGCCGGCAGGGGCAGCGTTGCCAGCGCCGCGAGCGTCTCGACGCCGTGGCCCGCCAGCTTCCGCCGCTGGTGGGAGGATATGCCGGCCACCAGCGACAGGTGGTCGACCCGGCGCCAGTGCGCCCGGCAGTCCCGTTGCCAGTCGCAGAACTCGCAGTGCGCGACCGGTTCGGGAGAGGTTTCCGGCGGCGCATCCACGTGCGCTTCGAAGCGCCGGCGGACGACGCGGTAGTACGCGGCGTGCTCGGCGATGCGGAACGGCTCGATCCGGCCGCCCTCCCCTCCCAGCGCCAGGTGCATCCGCTCGGGCGCGGCTGCCTGCACCTGCCGTAGCAGGTCCGAGTAGAGCAGCAGTTGCAGCAGCGCCTCGCCCCTGGCAATGCGGGCGAGCTTGGCGTCGACAACCTCGTATGACCATGCGCCCAGCGCGCTAGGCGCGTCCACCCGCAGCAGGAAATCGGGGTAGCCGCTCCAGCGGCCGTGCTCCAGACGGCCCTGGTAAATCACGTCGGCGCCGCGCCGCATCGCCTCCACGGTGCGCGCGCGGGCCGCATCACGGTCGTCGCCGCCTGCCGCATCCGTCTCCGTGATGGCTTCCACCGTGAGGCCGCGTTCGCGGTACGCGGCCAGCATCCGCTCCTCGTGCTCGATGCCGCGCCGCCGCAGCAGCTCGGTGCGGGGATCGTCGACCTGCGGCGCCCGCTCGCGGATTCCGAGCGCCACCTCGCGGCGCAGATTCGTCAGGTGTCCGCAGGCGAGGAAGCGGCTGAGGTCGGTGGCCGAGAAGGTGAGCTGACCGCGGAGCTGGCGCATCCGAATTCTTCAGAATACATGCAGCTGCACGCGATTTCTCTTGACCCGCTCCGGCGAACGCGGGAGACTGATGCCCCCTGTCGGTCGCGGTCGGCGTTTCGGCAGCGGGTCGTTCGGGCAGCACTGCGAATCGGGAGGGGGAGCGCGCCTTGTCGCCGCTACGCATTCTCGCGCATCGTGCACCGTCGCCGCCGCCCGATACCACACCCTCCCTTCCGGCCGCACCCGGCCAGTCCGCGCCCATGGCCTGCCGCGGCGCGGCCGGCATTCACCACGATCAACCGGAAGCATGTCTCGATACCACCATGGCGCCGTTCATTCGATAACTCACGAGGGGGGAAGAACATGGTATCCAGAGCAATCGTTGGTTTGACGCTACTTGCGGCAATTGTGATGGCCGTCGTCCCGGATCCGGCCATGGGCGGCATGCTGTCGATCCTGCTGGTCGTGCTCGGTCTGGTATACGCGGCTTTGGAGGTCGATGCCGAGAACGCGACGGACGTTCTAGTGGTCGCCGTCGCCGCCGGCGCCGCCGCCGGCGGGGACGTGCTCAGTCTGATTCCGGCGGTTGGCATGTACCTCGACGGCATCCTCGATGGCGTGGTCGTCGCGCTATACAGCGGCGTTGCCACGGTAGTGGCGCTGCGGCTGGTCAACCGGATCAAGGGCTGACGGCAACGGTAGTTTCCGGCTTCCGCGAACCGTTGCCGCCAGTTGGCTGGTGACCGGTCGGGTTCGCTTGCGTGCGCGTCCGGATCGAGCGGCGTCCGGCGAGTCGTGCGCCTGAGCGGGCGCGGGTTCGGCGCGGTTGCCCGCGCCATACGTCCGCTCACGCCGGCAGGGGCTTGAGCAGGGACTGCTCGATGAGCGTCCTGAAGTGGGTGGTGACCGTCGCCGCCAGTGAGCGGTCTCGGGCCAGAAGCCCGATCTCGATGTTGTGGTCGAGCGCCGCCCCGGTCAGGTTGGCTGACGTCACGAACACCGTCTCGTCGTCGACTACCAAGGCCTTGGCGTGGAGCACTCCTGCGCTGTCTGGATCGACGGACCGCGGGTCGTAGAAGACGCGCGGCCGGGTGGTTCCGGGCCATTCCTCCTTCCAGAAGCGGTCCGCGAACCTCCTGACGAGATGATCGGCGCTGGTCGTATCGCTCTTCTTGCGCTGTACGTTCAACAGGAGGGTGACCTTCAGCGCCGGCGTTTCGTCCATCCGCTTCGCCAGCACTGCGAAGGCGCGCGGGCCGTCAAATTGAGGAACCGTGTCGAGGTTGTCGTCCTCGTCTGCATCGGAACGCTTGTCCTCCGGCGCCTCGGTCGGGACGAGGAAGAGGTGCGGTCACTGGCTGTCGCCGCCGGGCAGGGCGTACGGAACCCGCACGCCAGGATCCTCGGGTGGGAAGTCCTTCGTATTTCTCGTTACCAGCAGGCCGCCGATGCTGCGGGCGCTGGCCCAGATGATGGCGTCAGGCAATCGCATCCGATTCTTGCGCCTTATCTCGACTGCCAGCTCGGCGACCGCGTCGTCGATGGGAATTCTCTGGAACCCGGACAGAAACCACCGGAGACGCTCCGTCTCCGGTTCATCTGCTGCACCGACCAGCACCTCCATCCACGTGATTGCGCTGATCGACGCACCGGCGTGCCGCGTGAGTTCGTCGCGGGCGGCCTGGACGCCGGCGAGATAGTCGATGAGGATGTTGGTGTCGATCACGGCGCGCATGTCAAGGCCACTCGCGCCGTAGCCGACGTTCGTACTCCAGACCGTCCACCTGCCGCTCGCGCCACATGCCGAACGCTTCCTGCCGCTCGCGCACGCCGTGCGCGTTCAGATAGTCGGTCACCGCCCGCCGGACCGCCTCGGCACGCGACACGCCCTCGCGGCGGCAAAGCTCGCCGAGCCGCTGAACCTGCTCCTCGGGAAGGTCTATGATTGTCCGCATGGCATGTGATGACGATGCATGATAACACTTAATTGCCTTGAACGAGGTGGCGTCCACGGAGCGGGCGGCCGGGCTGGACGCCCTCGACCAGCGCCCCGTCGCGGACGACGAATGTGCCGGCCACCAGGACGTGCTCGATGCCGGCCGAGTACTGATCGGGCGCTTCGTAGGTCGCCCGGTCGATGATGCGCTGCGGATCGAATATCGTCAGGTCGGCGTCGCTGCCGACCTGCACCCGCCCCTTGCGCGCCATCTGCGGAACGATCGCTTCGATCCGTTGCGCGGGCAGCAGCGTCATCTTGCGGAGGGCGTCCATCAGGGTCAGCGCGCCGCGCTCGCGCACGTAGTGGCCGAGGATGCGGGCGAACGTCCCGGCGCCGCGTGGATGCGCGCGGCCTTCGCTGAACGGGATGCCGTCGCTGGCGGCAATGACATCCGGCTGGCCGACGATCCACTCGTTGAGCTCCTCGGACCGACCGTGCATGATGACCCACCCGCCCTGCCGCCGGTAGCGCTCGAACGTCTCCGGCGTGAGCCGCTCGCCCGTCTCGACCCACTGCAATCTCCCGTACGCTTCGCGCGGCCGGCCCACCCAGCCGTCGAATAGCGGCGATTCGATGAGCGACGCACTGGCGGTGTACGGGTACGCCTCCGTCGTCACGTCCACGCCCCGCTCGCGGGCGCCTCGGATCAGCGCCAGAATCTCCTCGGCGAGCGGGTCGGCCGTGCTGTTCAGGTGGACGATGTGGAGCGCGGCTCCGGTGGCCGCCGCGTTGGCGATTACTTCCTGGAACGGCGCCAGCGCGCCGCCGTGCACGAACGCGGCGGACGAATACGGGCGCATCATGCGCCGCGGCGATCTCGAACATCCGCAGCAGCTCGCGGTGGCTTGCCCCCGGCGTGTAACCCAGGCCGAAGCCGAAGCCGATGGCGCCCTCCCGCAGGCCGCTTTCCATGAGCGCGCCCAGACGCGCCAGCTCGTCCTGGTCTGCCGCGCGGTACAGTGCACCCTCGCCGCTCGCGCCGAGCGAAAACGTCCCTTCGGCATTGGCGCGGGCCACCGCCCGGCCCAGCGCGCGCAGCCGCGCCCCCTGATGGCTCGCGGACGCGCCGTAGTTGATGATCGCCGCGCCGCCGCGGCGCGCATACCAGCGCTCGACCGGAAAGGCGCCGATCTCCAGTTCCAGCGCAGTTGTCACGCCATCCATCGCCTGGAACCGGCTGCTGACCGGATCCTGCCCGTGCGCGTGCAGGTCGATGAACCCCGGCGCCACGACGAGGCCGGTTGCGTCGACAGTCGTGCCGCTGGCCAGGGGCGAGTCGGAGATGGCCGCTATCGCACCGCCGCGGATGCCGACGTGACGCACCGCATCGAGCCCGCTCTCGGGATCGATGACCCACCCGCCGGCGATGACCAGGTCGTACGATTCGGCGGCAGCGGGCGCCGGCGCCGCCGGAGGGGGCTCCGAGCTCGAGCAGGCGGACAGGCCTGCCGCCAACAGCAGCCAGACGGCAGTCACGCGACTACTGCGCCCTCGGCTCCCCATGATCTTCACCGGCACCCAGTAGCTCGCTCACGTCGCGCCACAGCTTGTCGAACGACGGAGCTGCCCGCGCCGCGTCGAGATCGAAGATCTCGGTGAGAGCAGACTGGTGGAGAGTCGCACGGTAGCGTTGACCGGGAGGCATGCGTGCCCCCAACCATTCCTTCGCACCGCGGATTGACTCGGGATTGTCAGGCGCTGTAGTGGCGGGATCGATGCCATAGTAACCGGCAATCGACGCGGCCGCCGCCAGGAACCAGGCTTCGTATTCCACTTTCGCAAAGACTACCCGTATGTCTCGGTCCCCTCGGGCTTCGTTGGCCCGCTGCAGCGCTTCAGGCGCAGTTTCCGCCGGACAGTCGTCGTCCGCGTCCATCAGGATCAGGATTCTGCCGTCCGGTCGCGTCTGTCGGGCCGCCAGTTCGACTGCTCGCTCCAGCTCTCCGGCCTTGAAAACCCGCTCACGCGCGACTCGGATAGGTGGTGGGGATTGCACGACGGCATCAGGCGCCACACGCTCAGCGATCCTCCGGAGCAGGATCGGGACGGCTTCGACTTCGCCGTGCCCTTCGACAATGGTCGCAATCGCTGGCACGGCTCAGGACCGGGGGCCGAACAGCTCGATCTGCTTGGGCGAAACGTTCGCGAGCTTCGGGTCCGGTGAGAGTTGCCCCATTCTAAGCAGTTCGCCGGCGGTATAGAGGTGGTCCCTGAGAACCGCACGGCCCGTCTCATCCAGTGGACCGATACGACTTTGCAAAGATCGAATCTCCAGATATCTCCTTGTTGTCGAGGAGATCCGGGCTGTGGCTTGTCACCAGGATCTGCGCATGCTCGGCAGCGTCCCGTAGACTGTCGATAAGAACTCCCGCCGCCGCTGGATGAAGTGCGACCTCGGGTTCTTCTATACCGACCAGACGCCGTTGCGATGCGCTGTTTCCCGCGACTTGGAATAGCGCCAGAAGGACGCCGAACGCGCGCAGGGTCCCATCCGACATGTTGCTGGCGAAGAACCGCCACGGATGCTGCGCGCCACGGACCATTTGTCGAAACTCAAGGGTCTCTCGCGGTCCGACCGTTCGTCGATCCACGCCCGCAACGCCGGGTACCACCTTCCCGAGGTAGGCCTCGATCCGCTTCTTGAAATCGGACGAGCGGGTACCGAGATTCGACAGTACGCTCGCCGAGTTGCTGCCGTCCCGCTTGAGCAGCTCACCGGGGTCGGTCTGCTGCAGATCCCTGATCGCTTCCGGATTTAGGTTGTAAAATCCCGTGCCGGAGAGCGCGTCATACACCGGGCGGAAAGCGTCCACACCCGACACGTTAACCAGATACAGACGATCGGCGGCAGCGGCCGGGGGCGGGGAGATGGTGCTCTTCGTTACGCACCCCCTCTCCACGCGGTAACTGTGTTCGTTGCGGCCACCTTTCTGAAACAGGGGCCTGTCACGTTGAACTACATGGCACTCTTCTTCCTGAACCTCGTATCCGCCCCCCGCTCTCGCTCCCACGCGGAAGGCATAATGGCCGAACGAATCCGCCAAACTGAACTCCACGCGAATCCCGAAGTGCGTAGGGTGGCCTCCTGACCGCCGCCGCACCTCGTGGATCCCGCCCCGGTCTCGCAGCGCATGGTAGAGCGAGTACTGCAGCGAGTCGGCGATAAAGCGCAACGCGTCGAGAAAGTTGCTCTTGCCCGAACCGTTCGGCCCCACTAGGAAGGAGAGCTGCGCCGGCGAGACATCGCATGCAGCGATGCTCTTGTAGTTCCGCAGCGTGACGCGGGTCAGGAGGCGCCGGTCCATCGTTCTTGCAGCCTACCGCCTCCGGCGCTGGGCAAGCAACGTGCGTCAAGCAACGTCCAGTTCTACGCAGGTTTCTCGTTCAGGGTGGACTCGGAGCACGGCCTGGCGGGTGGGTCCCGGCGATTACCTGCTGCCGCGACGCCGGGTTCTCGCCCTGGAGCAGCGACCGGATGACCGCCGCCTTCACCAGCCGCTCCCGGGCCTGCTGCAGGCGGCTCCCCGACAGCGCGCTCCGGTGCCGATTCCGGCACGCCTCGTGCTCGCGCCGGAGAAACCCCGCCTGTTCACCGCAGTATCTGCAATTCATCGAACGGATCGAAAGCCGTCTCCCGGGCGCGCATCAGCCCGCGTCCCTTACCGCACGTGCGCGAGCACGGCGTGCCGGTAGTTGAACTCGATGTCGGTCGGCTCGGCCGGCAGCGGGATTTCCACTTCGACGGACGGGGCGTCCATCTGAATTCGGTGGACCTGGGGCGGTCGGTCGGCGAACCGCAGCAGGATCGGCACGGGCATGCTGAAGGTGTCCGGCACGTCCTCCTGGCGGATTGTGCCGTGCAGCAGCCACGGCGGCTGCTGGTCGGCGACGCGCGTCACGTCCAGGTCGGGCCGGTAGGTCGGTACGTCGACGCCGTATACCCACTGGTCGAAGAACCAGCCCATCGGTGCGCCGAAGGCCTGCTCGACGGCCGCCTCGAACGAGCGCGTGCTGGCCGGCGCCTCGTGGTGATCGCGGACGAACTGCCGCATCATCTCGCGGAACCGGGAGTCGTCGCCGGCTGCGATGTCGGTGAGCATCATCCGCAGCATGTGCAGGATGAAGGCGCCCTTCTCGTAGACCAGGATCTGGTAGTCGACCGGCGTGTCGGTGGAGTTGAGCCGATATCCGGCAACCAGGGGGCCGGATTCGTGTCCCTCGCTCTCGCGGATTACCTCGGGGCGCACGCCGTAGTGCAGGATGCCGGCGCCCTGGCCGACATTCACCTCGTTGAGCACGTCGAGGCGCCACGCGTCGAGAATGTCCTCGAACTGACCTTCATCCTCCAGGCCGGCGAGAACGTACAGCGCGGCCGAGTAGTGTGAGAAGCCCTCCGAGATCCACTGGTCGCGGTAGTCCTCCCAGTGGACGAGGGCGCCCCACCACTGGTGCGCCACCTCGTGGGCGCGGAACACCTCGGACACCCCGGTGTGGAGCTGGCCGAACGCCTGGTACGACAGCAGCACCATGCCAGGGAAGGCCTGGCCGTTGTGGGCGACGGTTTCGGTTAGCAGCAGCGAGGGGTACGGATAGGCGCCGAAGTACTCGCCGAACAGGCGGATGGACCCCTCGAGATCCTCGATGGTCTTGCGCAGCGCGCCCGGCGCGAACCCGGTCTGGCTGCGGTTCTCGTACACCGTGACGGGGGGCGTGCTCTCGGTCTCGGCAGTGGTGACGTCGAATCGGCCGAGGCTGAACGACATGCCGCGCACCGGCGCATCCGAAACCCATTCGGAGATACGCGTGCCGCCGTCTACGCGCTCGTCCAGCATCTCCATGCCGCTGGCGACCTGCAGCCGCTCGGGCGAGCGAAAGGTGAAGCGCTGCCGGCTGCGCCGGTTGTCGGGGTGCGCCGGCGCCCAGTACAGCGTGTCTTTCAGGTGGTATCCCCGCGCGCTGCGGAGCCGCTCCACGAGCTCGCCTGAATAGGTTATTTCGAGGACGAACCCCTCGCCCGCATCCACGGTGCGGGGCAGGGCGACGGTTACCCACCGTTCGTGGAGGTCGTCGCCCATCAGCCGTCCGTGCGTTTCCTGCACATACGCCAGCGGATCGCCAAGCGGGGCCGCCGGCTCCGAGGGATCCGCTTCAGGCGTGTCCTCGTCGTCAACCTGTTCCGGGCCGGCGAGGAGAGTTACCGCGCGCACGTCCTCCGCGTTCGCCGGCCAGGCCGTGCGCCAGTGCGCGCCGGTAACGCGCAGGAAGCGCGAGATCTGCAGCCGCACGGCGGCCAGCGGCTCCAGCGGCTCGATGAGCAGCGCGGCAGTGCCCGTTGCGTCGCCGTTACCTTCAAGTGCGAGGTCGACATCCGTGCGGCGCACAGCGACTCGGGGCGCCCAGCCCTCTTCCTCGGGGTGCAGCGTACGCGGCGGCAGGCCGAGGTCGCGCGCATTCCAGTCGTCGTCATCCTCATCGTCGAGGCGCCCGGGCGCGGGTCCTTCCGTTTCGGGGTCGCGGGGAAAGCCGCTGAACGCGCGCAGCGCGGCGTCGGCGTCGAATTCCGCCAGCGTGTGAAATCCCATCCAGACGTTGCGCACCTTGCGCCGCCGGTCGTAGCGGAAGACCGTCACTTCCTCGCGCGCCCGCGGCTCGATTTCAATCGAGAACCAGCCGTGGTCGTCCGCGTCGACCTGCGCGTGGAAGTACGGCGGGCGCCGCGGTGGAGGCGTCGTCGAAGCCGGCGCGAGGAGGTCCAGCAGCAGCCGGCTGTCGGGATTGTGGAACTGGTGTTCCAGCAGCGCCTCGCGACGGTCGTCGAGCAGGTCGTTGGCCCGCCCTGCGCGGTCGCCGGGTGCTCCGCCCGCCAGCGCGCGCAGCCGCGCGCCGGCGTCGCCGGTCAGCCAGAAGACGAAGCGGTCGAAACGCTCCTCCAGCAGGTCCTCGTCGAGGAATTTCTCCACCTGCTGGTGCTCCACGCCGTCGGGCGGGTAGCAGCGCACGACGCCGTCGCCGAGATAGACGGCGATGTCGCCCGCTGCGTCGCCGTCCGGCAGCACGTACAGGTCGCCGCCGGTCAGCTCGAATTCGAAGCGGTCGATGCGCAGCGCGCCGTTTTCGATGCGGCCGGCCGGTTCGAGCCGCGCATCCCGGAGCGCCTCGTAGGCGGCCGGCGGGCTCGGGCCGTCCTCCTCCTGGGCGCCCAGGCCGCCGGCCGGCGGCAAGGCCGCCAGAATGGCCACTGCGGCGCCGCTGAGGAAATATTGCAGCCGGGAGTTGAGACGTGGCATGGGGTCGGCTCCGGGCGGCACGCCGCCCCATGATACCGCCGCCGCGCCGCGGGGGTTCCCGCGGCGCGGCAAGCGGTATAGTGTTTCCGGTCCCGGAATTGGCACGGAGGATTCGATCCATGGCGCGGCGGCGGTCGGGAAAGGCGTCCATCCCGTGGGTCGTACGGCTGGCCGCGGCGCTGGTCGTGCTGTCGGCGCTCATCCTGCTCGCCGCGCCGGTCGGCTACCGGCTCGGTATCCTGCCGCTGCGGACGGCGCTGCTGACCGTGCTGCGCTGGGGCGCATACGGCGCGGCCGCGGCGGCGGCCGTCTCGGTCCTGGGCCTCGGATTTCAGCTGGCGCAACCGCGCAACGCCCGGCGCGGCGTCTGGCTGTCCGTTGTCAGCCTGCTGCTGGCCGGCGTCATGTTCTCCATTCCGGCCGGCTACCGGGTCGGCCCCCGCAAGCCGCCCATCCACGACATCACCACCGATATCGAGAACCCGCCGCCGTTCGTCGCGGTCGTCCCCTTGAACACGCCCGGCCGGACCGACTACGAGGGAGAGGTGATTGCGGCGCAGCAGCGCGAAGCCTACCCGGACCTGCGGCCGGCCGTGCTGGACGTCCCCCCCGCGGAGGCGTTCGATCGGGCGCTCGCGGCGGTATATCAAATGCGCTGGCAGCTGGTGGAAGCGGACGAGCCAGGGGGGCGCATCGAGGCGACCGATACCACGTTCTGGTTCGGGTTCAAGGACGACGTCGTGATTCGCGTGCGGCCGGACGGCGGCGGCAGCCGCATCGACGTCCGCTCGCTGTCGCGGGTAGGCGGCGGGGACGCCGGGACGAACGCCGCGCGCATCCGCGAGTACGTCGACACGCTGACCGCCGAATGACGGGCCGGGGGTTGTTGTACGCGCTACAATGACCCCCACTGTGCCGTGTGGGAGCGCGCCGCACACCGGGAGGTATTGAATGAGACGAACCGTGTTGCTGGGATTGCTGCTCACGTCCGGCGGACTGCTGATCGGCACGGCCGCGTGCGGGCCGGACGGCCCGCCGCCGGTGCCGGCGATCGAGCAGGTGCGCGGCGACCTCTACGTGATCATGGGCGGCGATCCCACTGATAGTGCCACCTTCAGCGGCGGCAACGTCGCGGTTTACGTGATGGATCAGGGCGTCGCGGTGGTCGACTCGAAGCTGCCCGGCTACGGCCAGCAGATCATCGACCAGATCCGGACGGTGACCGACAAGCCGATCCTGGCGATGTTCCACACGCATACGCACAACGACCACGCCGGCAGCACGCCGGAGTTTCCCGACACCATCGAGGTGATCACGCACGAGAACATCAAGGCCAGCCTTACCCGCGAGGAGTGCCTGCCGGTCACCAACTGCCAGACGTTCAAGGGCGAGAACGCGAAGTACCTGCCGCAGACGACGTTCTCGGAGAAGGCGTCGGTCTGGTTCGGGGACGACCGGATCGACCTCTACCACTTCGGCCCGGCGCATACCAACGGCGACACGCTGGTGGTGTTCCCGGCGGAGCGGGCAATGCATTCCGGCGACATGTTCTCGCTGAAACGCCCGCCGTTCATCGACACCAACAACGGCGGCAGCGGCCTGGAGTATCCCGAGACGTTGGCGAAGACGGCCGCCGGCATCCAGGGCGTGGACATGATCATCCCGGGTCACACGCCGGGTTTCTTCACCTGGGCCGAGTTGGAGGAGTACGCGGAGTTCCAGGCCGACTTCGCGTCGATGGCGCGGGCGGCGCACGCGGCCGGCAAGACGGCGGAGGAAGCGGCCGAGGAGTATGTCATCCCCGACCGGTTCGAGGGCTACAACCGGTCGGACCCGATGCGGATTCCGACCAACATCCAGACAATCTACGACGAGCTCGAGCGGTAGGTAAGCGTGGCTCCGGCGCCCGTTGAGGCGCCGGCTGACCCCGGGCTCGGGTTACGACCCCAGACGCAGGATATCCACGCCCGGCTCGCCGGAAGCATCCGGGTTGTTTCCCACGGCCACCAGTACCAGCGAGCCCGATACGGATACGTCGCGCGGCGGTCCGGGCGGCTCGTAGGTTGTTACCAGCGATGGCTGAGCCGGTGTCGACAGGTCGACAACCTGCACGAGGAACGGCGGATTGAGGTCGGCAATGTAAGCGAGCGGGCCCTCGAAGCGCACGCGCGGCGCGGCGATGTTGAGGCCCAGCGCCGGCCGATCCGGGTGGCGGTAGCTCGCGACGGCTACCGGGTTTGACGGGTCGGATACGTCGAACAGCTCAAGGAGTGTGTCGGTGGTGACGATGGCCGCCAGGGTCGCGCCCGGAGCATCCGGATCGAGGCTGACCGCGGCGGTGGTCGCCGGCCGCTCGGTGGAGCTGACCATGGCGGCGGCTTCGAACTCGCCGGCGTTGCCCGGCTGCATCAAGTCGACAATCGACAGCCCGCCCGGCCGGTCGGCGACGTAGGCGTACGAACCGACCGCCTTGACGTCGGTCCCGTACCCCTCGGTGAAGTAGGAGCCGAGCAGGACCGGCGCGGCGGGGTTCGACGCGTCGATCACCTCCAGGCCGGAGAGGCGGTTGGAGATGACGACCGTCGTCCCGCTGACGTCCACGGCGAGCGCCTGACCCGCGGTCTGATGCGACCCGAGCGCCACCGGCGCCGCCGGGTCCGACACGTCGAGAATCCCGAGACCGGTGAAATCGATGGCGGCGTACGCCATCGACCCGGACACCCGCACGCCGTAGATGTTCTGCGGAAAGGTGTGCGATCCCAGCGCGGCCGGATTCGCCGGGTCCGAGACGTCATATAGGCGCACCGTGGGACCGTCGGAGACGTACGCGATCCCCTCGTGCAGGTGCACCGTCGTGGCCGGACCGGGGATGAAGCCGACCTGCTCCAGGTTGCGGGTCTGGGCGAACGCCGGCGCGAGCAGGGCGCCGCCGACCCATATCGCCACGAATCCGGCCGCAATCCATGTCTTCACGGGCTATGGCGTCTCGGCGATGCGGTACAGATGGGAAGCAGTCCGGATCAACAGGCTGCCGTCGGCGATCGCCGGCGTCGCCATCGCCATCTCGTCGAGCGCGTTGCTGCCGAGCACCTCGTAGTCCGGACCGGCCTGGATGACGAACGTTTCGCCTTCCTCGCTCAGCGCGAAGATCTTCCCGTTGTACGCCCACGGAGAGGCGGTGAATGCGGTCGCGCGGCGCGCGATGCGCTTCCGCGAGTACACCTCGCGGCCGGTGCGGGCGTCCGTGCAGATGAGGAAGCCGCGGTCGAGCAGCGTGTAGAGGAAATCCCCGTACACGAGCGACGACGTGCTGTACGTGCCGAGCTTGGGGTTCGACCAGGCGATGTACTCGTTGCGGTCGCGGCCCTCCCCCAGCGTGATGTCGCCGATCGCGCCGGGGCGGATGGCGTACACCGGGCGCACGGCGTCCGCGAGGAAGCCGGAGCTGACGTACAGCAGCCCGTGCTTTGCGTACGGCGTGGGCGCCGTGATCCAGGTCATCCCGGTCAGCTCCCACAGCAGCTCGCCGTCGAGGCCGTACGAGCGCACCTTGTCGGTGCCGGCGGTGACGATCTCGGTGCGGACGTTGTTATCCCAGATGAACGGGGTCGCCCAGTTGCTGCCCTCCTCGCGGTCGATGTGCAGGACCTCCTCGCCGGTCCGCTTGTCGTACGCCGCGAGGAACGACTGGCCGTCGTTGTCGTTCACGATGTAGAGGCGGTCGTCGTGCAGCACAGGCGAGGCGCCGCTGCCCCAGCCGTGGCGGTACTCCAGGGGCTCCAGCTCCTTGGACCAGACCGGGTTGCCGTCCATGTCGAAGGCGTACAGGCCGATGCCGCCGAAGTAGACGTAGACCCGCTCGCCGTCGGTGACCGGCGTCTCCGACGCGTAGGTGTTCTTGCCGTGGCGGGCGATGGGCGGCGGCGACGCACGCACTTCCCGCTCCCAGCGCACCTGGCCGCTCGCGAGATCGAGGCCGTAGACCGTCCAGCGGTGGATCGCAGTCGGGATGGCGGCCGAGGAGTGGCCGTCGTACAGCCCGAGCTGCGGTCCGGGACCCGGATCGTCGCTGACGGCGGAGGTGACGACGACCAGGCCGTCCCAGACGATTGGAGAGCTCCACCCGTGGCCCGGGATGGGCACCTTCCACACGACGTTCTCTGTCTGACTCCAGCTTTCGGGCAGGGTTGGGCTATCCTCTGCCACACCGGCCCGGAGTCCGCGGAACTGCGGCCAATTGTCTTCGGCCGCCGCGGCCGGAACATTTGTGGAACCGGCCGCCAGCAGCAGCACCGCGGCGACAACGATCATCGACTGAGACTTCATAGTGCCTCCTGCCCGGACGAACATCTGCGCATCTTCTCGCAAGGCTCCCGAAAGTGCAAGGTCGCCGCGGCCGGCCTGAGCGGATACGCCGGGCGGCCGCCTGCGCGCTGGTAATCGGCGCGCTGGTCGTGTGGCTTGCCCCGGCGCTGGCGGCACAGGACGCCGCCGCGCGGCCAAGCCTGCAGGCTGTCCGCCTGGCGCCGGGCGAGCGGATCGCGCTCGACGGCCGGCTCGACGAGGCGCTATGGGCGCGCGCGCCGGCTTCCGACCGCTTTCTGCAGCAGGAGCCGGTCGAGGGCCAGCAGCCGACCGAGCGGACCGAGGTGCGCGTGGCGTACGACGCCGACAACCTGTATATCGGCGCGACGCTGCACGACAGCGACCCGGAGGGCATCATCGGCTTCCAGCGGCAGCGCGACCAGGACCTGTCGTCCGACGACCGCTTCATGCTGATCCTGGACACTTTCCTCGACGGCCGCACGGCGTACTACTTCGAGACCAACCCGGCCGGGCTGATGGGCGACGGGCTGGTGCGCGCCACCGGCTACTCCGCGGTCAACAAGGCCTGGGACGGGGTCTGGGAGGCGCGCACCGCGCGCGGCGCGTTCGGCTGGTCAGCCGAGATCCGCATCCCGTTCCGCACGCTCAACTTCAACGAGTCGTCGGATACGTGGGGCATCAACTTCCAGCGCACCGTGCGGCGCAAGAACGAGGAGCTGGTGTGGTCCGGCTTCCGGCGCAACCAGGGTCTGCTGCGGCCGATCCACGCCGGCCGGCTGACCGGCGTGCGCGAGGTGACGCAGGGCATCGGCCTGGAGGTGGTGCCGTACGGCGCGGCGGCCTGGCGCGAGGTGAGCGGCCAGCCGGCCCAGACGCCGCTCGACGCCGGCATCGACGTCAACTACAGCGTCACGTCCAACCTGCGCGCGGCGGTGACCGTCAACACCGACTTCGCCGAAGCGGAGGTCGACCGGCGGCGCGTCAACCTGACCCGCTTCCCGCTCTTCTATCCCGAGCAGCGCGACTTCTTCCTGGAGAACGCGAGCATCTTCGAGTTCGCGCCGCTCAACGCCGTGAATCCGTACTTCAGCCGGCGCATCGGCCTCGACAAGGGGCAGGTAATTCCGATCGAATACGGCGCGCGGCTGGCGGGGCAGGCGGGGGCCTACGACCTCGGCTTCCTGCAGGTCCGCACGGGGCCGGTCGACGGCCGGCCGGCCGAGCAGTTCACGGTGGGCCGGGTCAAGCGGAACTTTCTAGCCCAGTCGAGCATCGGCTTCATCTACACGCGCCGCTCGACGTCCGCATCTGAGGGGTTCCCGGCGCCCGTGGACCGGCACACGGCCGGTGTGGACCTCGACCTATTCACCTCCACCTTTCTGGGCAACAAGAACCTGCAGATGCAAGCGTTCTACGTCATGCACACCGATCCGGAGCGGGGCGGCATCAAGGGCGCCGCCGACCGCGCGTCGCGCGGCTTCCGCATCAACTACCCGAACGACGTGTGGCGGGCGCACCTTTCGTACCGCGAGTTCGGCGACGACTGGGACCCGGCTGTCGGCTTCGAGCAGCGCCGCGGGTTCCGCCGTGCGAACCCGGTAGTGCAGTTCGCGCCGAGGCCTGACTGGTTCGCCAGCGTGCGCAACCTGGACTTCCGCGTCTACCACGAGCACCTCTCCGATCTGCACAACCGCCTGCTGACGCGCGAAACCGGCTTCACGCTGCTCGGTGTCGTGTACGACAGCGGCGACCGGTTCGACCTGCGGCGGAACTTCCGCTTCGAGCAGCTCGACGCGCCGTTCGAAATCCATCCGGGCGTGGCGCTACCGGTGGGGAAGTACCACTTCGACGATTGGGAGCTGCGGGCAGAGAGCGCAAGCCACCGCCGGCTGTCGGCCCGCGCAACGATCGAGACGGGCGGGTTCTGGTCCGGCGACCGTTCGGCGGTCGAGCTTGGCGTCACCGCGCGGCCGTTGCCGGGCGTCACGACCACGGCCGAGTGGGAGCATGAGGACGTCGACCTGTTCGAGGGGCGTTTCACGACCAACCTGATCAGGTTTCTCGGCAGCTGGCATGCGAGCCCGTGGGTGGCGTTCGACGGAAATCTCCAGTACGACACCGTCACATCGATCGCCGGCCTGTACACGCGCGTGCGCTGGATTCTGCGGCCGGGCCGCGACTTCTACTTCGTCTACACGGAGAACTGGCGGTCGACCGCCGACCGCTTCGTGACGTTGTCGCGGGGCGCCACCACCAAGATCAACTACACGCACCGCTTTTAATCTCGGATGGGGGCTGCGCCCCCAAGCCCCCCGCCGGCCACTCTCGGGGACCCCATTGCCCCACTCCGTCCCGTGCGCGGCCTGGGGGACGGACGCCTTCATGTTGCCGTCCCCCTCCGTTCTTCACCGTCGGAGGGGTTTCGCTACTTCGTCGCTACTTGGGGCTGTGCCCCAAACCCCCGCCGGCCACTCGCGGGGCCCCTTTGCCCCACTCCGTGGCCGGCGGGCCGCGCCGTGCGCGGCTTTACCCCGTCGGGGGCTATAATTGGTGCTTTGCGGGAGGGTACGCATGAGTCGACCGATCTTCGTACGGCTTTCCGCCTGTGCAGCGCTACTGCTGATCGGCTGGGGCGGTCAGGCGCAGGCGCAGGATCACACCGAATACGACCCGGCCGACATCGAGTACGGCCTCAGCGTCTACCGCTCGCAGTGCGTCAGCTGTCACGGTGACACCGGCGACGGCATCGCGGGCGTCGATCTGCGCAGCGGGCAGTTCCGGCGGGCCGCGTCCGATCGGGACCTGCGCGGGCTCATCAGCAACGGGATTCCCGACACGGGGATGCTGGCGTTCGATCTGGATACGGCCGAGATGACCGGCATCATCGCCTTCCTGCGGAACCCCAACTACGAGGTGGATGCGGTCACGTTGGGTGACGCCGGGCGCGGGCAGATGCTCTTCGAGGGCAGGGGCGACTGCCTGAGCTGTCATCGCGTGAAGCAGCGCGGTCCGCGCGGCTCGCCGGATCTGACGGCCATCGGCACCGCGCGGCCGCCGAGCGCACTGCGCCGCTCGCTGCTCGATCCGACCGGGACCATGCGGCCCATCGATCGCCCCGTCGAGCTGGTGACGGACGAGGGCGAGCGCGTCAACGGCCGGCGGCTGAACGAAGACACCTACACCGTGCAGATCATTGACGACCAGGGGCGGCTGCGCTCGTTCGACAAGGATCGCCTGCAGCAGTTCACGGTGGGCACCGAATCGCCGATGCCGTCCTATGCTGACCTGCTGGACGAACAGGAGTTGGCGGACGTCCTGGCCTATCTCGTCTCCCTGAAGGGCTGAGCGCCATGCGAGGCAGGACGACGGCGAGGGGTTTCGTCGCGGGGGGGCTGCTGGCGATCGCGCTGGGGCTGCTGATCGCGGACGGTCTGGCTGCGCAGGTGCCGTTTGCGCGCCTGCGGGACGCACTGAGCGAGCCGCACAACTGGCTGACGTACTCCGGCACCTATTTCAGCCAGCGCTACAGCGAGCTCGATGAGATCACGACCGCAAACGTCGGCGACCTCCAGTTGCAGTGGGTGTACCAGACGCCGGTGTTCGGTCCGTGGCAGTCCACGCCGCTGGTGGTCGACGGGGTGATGTACCTGACGCAGCGGCCGAACGACATCGTGGCGCTCGACGCCCGGACGGGCCGCGTGTTCTGGATCTACGAGTATCCGACGCCGTCCGACCACCGCGCCTGCTGCGGGTCGAACAATCGAGGCGTGGCGGCGCTCGGCGACCGGCTGTTCATGTCCACGCTCGACGCGCACATCGTGGCCATTGACGCGGTGACCGGCGCCGAGCTGTGGGATGTCGAGGCGGCCGACAAGCACTTGGCGTACTCGTTCACGGGCGCGCCGCTGGCCGTCAAGGACAAGGTGATCGTCGGCACCGCCGGCGGCGACCGCGGCGTCCGCGGCTTCATCACGGCGCTGGACGCCGAGACCGGCGATGAGGTCTGGCGCTTCCACACCATTCCGGGCCCGGGCGAGCCCGGTCATGAGACCTGGGAGCCGTGCCCGCCGAATCCGGAAACCTACTGCGACCCGGAGGCGTGGAAGCACGGCGGGGCGCCAGCCTGGCTGACCGGATCGTACGACCCCGAGCTGAACCTGACGTATTGGGGCATAGGCAATCCGGGACCGGACTTCTACCGCGAGCAGCGGCCCGGCGACAACCTGTATTCCAACTCGGTGGTGGCGCTCGACGCGGACACGGGTGAGCTGCGCTGGCATTTCCAGTACGACTACGACTCGGTGCAGATTCCGGTGCTGGCGGACATCGAGCGCGGCGGCACGCTGTTCAAGGTGATGCTGTGGGCAAATCGCAACGGGTTCTACTACGTGCTGGACCGCGCGACGGGGCGCTTCTTCACCGGGCTGCCGTTCGTGAGCGTGAACTGGGCGGAGGGTCTGGACGACAGCGGGCGTCCGATAGAGACGCCGCAGCCGCCCGGCGCGCCCACCTATCCCGGCATTCAGGGCGCCACCAATTGGTACTCGCCGGCTTACAGCCCACGCACCGAGCTGTTCTATATCCCGGCCTGGGAAGACTATGCGACGGTCTTCGGTGGAGCGCCGCAGGAGTACGAAGCGGGCCAGAGATTCGTCGGCGGCGGGCCCGACGGGCCTCGAGGCTACGCACCGGTGGCCGGCGCGCCGGGCCTGCCGGGACTGACGCGCGGGCCGATCAACAGGTGGACCGACGCCGTGGGGCACGGGGCGGTGCTGGCGGTGGACGCGCTGACGGGCGAGCAGAAATGGAAGTTCGAGTTGACCGACGTCATCAGCAGCGGCATCCTGACGACCGCGGCGGATCTGCTGTTCACCGGCGCGCGGTCGGGCTACTTCCAGGCCCTGGATGCGCGCACGGGCGATCTGCTGTGGAAGGCGAGCCTCGGCGGCCAGATTGTCAACGGCCCGATGACGTACGAAGTGGACGGCACGCAGTACGTGGCCGTGATTGCCGGCAACGCCCTCTCGACTTTCGCGTTGCGCAACCGATAGTGGACCTCATGCACATCAGATTCCATGGTGGTTACGCGGTGGCGGCAGCGGTGCTCTGCCTGATGCTGGGAGCGCCGGCCGCGGCGTCCGCGCAGTCGGACGAAGCGGATCGGATCTGGGATTCGGCGCAGGCGCTGCAGGCGATCATGCGGGCGGACGACGCGGGCGTGCCGCGTTCCGTGATGTCGAACGTCGACGCCATCGCGATCTTTCCTTCGACGGTTCGCGGCGGGTTCATCTTCGGCGCCCATCGCGGGCGGGGGATCATCAGCGCGCGCGACGTCAGGACCGGCGAGTGGTCGTTGCCCGCCTTTCTGACGATTACGGGCGCCAGCTTCGGTCTGCAGATCGGCGGCCAGGCGACCGACATCATGCTGCTGATCATGAACCGGCGCGGCCTGGACCGCATTCTGGACAACCAGTTCAAGATCGGCGCCGACGCGTCGGTGGCCGCCGGTCCCGTGGGGCGCAGCGCCGCCGCGGCAACCGACCTGCTGCTGACGGCCGAGATCCTCAGCTATTCGCGGTCGCGCGGCCTGTTTGCGGGCGTCAGCCTCGAGGGCTCCACCGTGCGCTCCGACCGCGACGCGAACGAGCGGTACTACGACTACCCGTACGAAACCCGCGACATCATTCTCGAGCGGCAGCCGAGCCCGCCGGACGGCGAGGTGGCGCTGGAGGGCTGGTTCGAGATGCTCGCCAACCACACCCGCTGATTACGGCAGGGCGAACACGTAGACGCCGTTCCCGCCCGCGGGACGCCGCTTGTCGGGCAGGAGATCGGCCGGCACCGAGGTGCCCCAACTGCCGCCCCCGGTACCGGTAGGCACGGCGATGTACTGCGTGCCGCCGGCCTCGTAGGTGACGGGAAAGCCCTGCAGCGACTGCGGCAGGCGCGTCTGCCACAGGATGCCGCCGTTCTCTGCGTCGAAGACGTACAGCTGCCGGTCCCAGTCGCCCGCGACGACGATGTCGCCGGCCGTCGTCAACGCCGCAGTGTTGATGGGCGTCCGCGTGCGGAAGCGCCAGCGGATTTCGCCGGTCCGCATGCTCATCGCCAGCAGCTCGCCCAACCCGTCGGGGCTGTCCGGGTGCATGTGGTTCGTGCGGCGCACCGGGCCGATGCCGCCGCCGCCCGGAACCCTGTCGACCGGTCCGAAGATCGCCGTCTCGCAGTTGAGATTGATCGGAACGTAGAAGGTTTCGTGCGCCGGGTGATACGACATGGCGCGCCAGCTCTTGAATCCCGAGGTGCTGGGGCACCAGAAGACGGGCTCGCCCAGCACCGGGACCATGCCTTCGCGGAAGGAGAGCTCGCCCGTCGCCGGGTCGACATCGGCAAAGGTCTGGTAGCCCAGGTCCTTCGCGCTGCGGAACTGCCCGGTCTCCAGGTCCAGCTCCCACAGCACGGCCATCTTGCCCATGGTGAATACCGAGCGCCGGCCGTCGTAGTCGACCAGGATCCGCTCGAACACCTCGTCCATGTCGAGCGTGTCGCCTGGAATGTGCTGGAAGTACCACTTCATCTCGCCTGTGTCCAGGTCGAGCGCAAGGGTGGAGTTGGTGTAGAGCCCGTCGCCGTCGGTGCCGCGGGCCGCCGACGCCCACGGCTTGGCCTGCGAGGTGCCGTGGAAGAGCGTCCGCGTGATCGGGTCGTAGCTGCCCGGAATCCACGAGTCGCTGCCCGCCCGGAACATGAGCGGAAGGTCGCCCCACGTGTCGCCGCCGCGCTCGCCGGGCCGGGCGATGGTCGAGGTCCGCCAGAGCTCCTGGCCGGTGGCGGCGTCGAGGGCCACGATGTAGCACGTGTCGTCGCGGTAGCGGCCGCAGCTGGTCAGGCCCGACACCACCTTGCCTTCGGCGACGATGGCGCCGCTCGAGAACTGGTAGCCCACCCCCTTGCCGACATCGTTGTCCCAGACCGCTTCGCCGGTGCGGGCGTCAATCGCGATCACGTGCGCGTCGGCCGTGTTCAGGTAGAGCATGTCCTGGTAGATGGCGAGATTGCGGTGGGCGCGGCCCGGGGGCGGTCCACCGTAGCTCTCGCCGGGCGCCGGGGCGTCGCGGCGGTACTCCCACAGCAACTCGCCGGTGGCGGCGTCGAGCGCATGGATAATCTCGCCGGGATTCGCCAGGTACATGACGCCGTCGTAGACGAGCGGCGTCGTCTGCTGTGAGCCGTCGGCCATGGCCCAGCTCCAGACGAGGCGCAGGTCCGCGACGTTTTCGGTAGTGATTTCGTCGAGCGGGCTGTGCGCCTGGGCGTCGAGCGTACGACGCCAGTTCAACCAGTCGGCCGGCGACGGATTCTGGAGCATCGCATCGGTCACGGGCGTGAAGTCGGTGACCTGGGCCGCACCGGGTGAGCCCGCGAGCAGCAGCGCGGCCGAGACGGATGCGAGCAGCGTTCGTGTCATGCGCGTCTCCCTGGTGAGGCTGATCCGGACGGTACGCGACGATTCACGGTGAGTCAATAGCGGATAAACTCCGGTTCCCTGGGCTCATGCCGTCTTCATCCCTGCACGAGCGTGTCCTGCGCCTGATCCGCCGGGAGCGGCTCTTTCCGGCGGGCGGGCGCGTGGCTGCCGCGCTTTCCGGCGGCGCCGACTCGGTAGCCCTGACCTTGCTGCTGCGCGAGCTGGCGGAGCGGGCCGGATTCGTGCTGGCGGGCGTCGTGCACCTGAACCACCGGCTCCGCGCGGCGGCGGACGCGGACGAGCAGTTCTGCCGCGAGCTGGCCGCCTCCCTTTCGCTGCCAATCGACGTGGAGCGCGTGGACGTCCGGCAGGCGGCCCGGCGCGGCCGCATCTCCATCGAGGATGCCGGGCACCGCGAGCGATACGCGTTCTTCGGCCGCGCCGCGCACCGGCTGCGCGTCGACCGGGTCGCGACCGGACACCACCAGGATGACCAGGCCGAGACCTGCCTGATGCGGCTGGTCCGCGGCGCGGGCCCGGACGGACTCGCCGGGATCAGGCCGCGCGCCGGCTGCGTTGTCCGGCCGTTGCTGCACGCCCGCCGGTCCGAGCTGCGCGCCTATCTGGCCGGTTGCGGACAGGCGTTCCGCGAGGACGAGAGCAACTGCGATCCGGCGTTCACGCGCAACCGGGTGCGGCACGAGTTGATTCCATTTATCGAGGCGCGTTTTTCCCCGGCCATCGCGAATGTGCTGGCGCGCACATCCGAGATCGTGCGCGCCGATTCGGAGTGGATGGAAGCCGCGGTCGACGCGGCCGTCCCCGCGGTCCTGGCCCTCGGCGAGCAGGAGGCGACGGTCGACGCCGCGGCGCTGGCGCGCCAGCCGCCGGCCATCGCGCGCCGGCTGGCCCGTCGGGCGCTGGAGCACGTAGCCGGCCGGCCGACGGAATTCGATCCGGTGGAACGGTTCCTGGGCGTGGCCGCCGAGCCGGGCGCCGAACTGCGGGAGGCCGATTTTCCGGGCTGCCGCGTCGAGTGGCGCGGTTCGCGCCTGGTGGTCCGGCCGCCGTTGCCGCGCCCGCGGCGAGCCGGCAGGGGTTGATGTTCGCGATACCTCCGATTACCCGGACATGCTAACCTTTGAGACAAGTATGCCTGGAGGGATCGGTTGAATTCGACCGTGCGCAGTCTCGTCTTCTGGGTCGTCCTGGTCGTCGTCGTGGTCATGATCTGGAGCTTCTCCACGCAGTTCCAGACCGGCGACAACTCGGCCAGCTTCAGCGAGTTCGTGCGCTGGGTCGATGCCGGACAGGTCGAGACCGTCACGATCGCAGGTAACGAGATCACCGGCACGCTGACGGCGGGCGACCGTTTCCGCACCTACGCGCCGCCGCAGTACGAGGGCCTCGTCAACCAGTTGGTCGACCGGGACGTGGCGGTCACGGCACGGGAGGCGGAGAACAGTGCGTGGGCGACGCTGCTGTACTCGTGGGCGCCGTTCCTGCTGATCATCGGCTTCTGGATCTTCTTCATGCGCCAGATGAAGAACAGCGGCAACAAGGCGCTGTCGTTCGGACGCAGCCGCGCCAAGCTGTCGTCCAACACGCAGAAGAAGGTCACCTTCAAGGACGTCGCGGGCGTTGACGAGCCGAAGGAGGAGCTGCAGGAGATCATCGAGTTCCTGAAGGAACCGCAGAAGTTCCAGAAGCTCGGCGGCCGCATTCCGAAGGGCGTGCTGCTGATGGGGCCGCCCGGAACGGGCAAGACGCTTCTTGCGCGCGCCGTGGCGGGCGAGGCGAACGTGCCGTTCTTCTCGATCAGCGGTTCCGATTTCGTCGAAATGTTCGTCGGCGTGGGCGCATCCCGCGTGCGTGACCTGTTCGAGCAGGGCAAGAAGAACGCCCCCTGCATCGTCTTCATCGATGAGATCGACGCCGTCGGCCGGCACCGCGGCGCGGGACTCGGCGGCGGACACGACGAGCGCGAGCAGACACTGAATCAACTGCTCGTCGAGATGGACGGCTTCGAGTCGAACGAGGGCGTCATCCTGGTGGCGGCGACGAACCGACCCGACGTGCTCGACCCGGCGTTGCTGCGGCCCGGCCGTTTCGACCGCCGCATCGTCGTGAACCGGCCCGACGTGAAGGGCCGCGACGGCATCCTGGGCGTTCACACCCGCAAGATTCCGCTGTCGGACGACGTCGACACGCACGTGCTGGCGCGGGGAACCTCCGGCTTTTCGGGCGCCGACCTGGCGAACCTGGTGAACGAGGCGGCGCTCAACGCGGCCCGCTACAGCCAGAAGGTCGTGCGGATGGACGACTTCGAGTTCGCCAAGGACAAGGTGCTGATGGGCTCCGAGCGGCGCTCGATGATCATCAGCGACGAGGAGAAGCAGATCACCGCGGTACACGAGGCGGGGCATGCGCTGCTCACGGTGCTGCTCCCGAACGCCGATCCAATCCACAAGGTCACCATCATCCCGCGCGGAATGGCGCTGGGGGTTACCCAGCAGCTCCCGGTCGACGACAAGCACAACTACTCGCGCGACTACCTCAACGACCAGATTGCCATCCTGCTCGGCGGACGGATTGCGGAAGAGCTGACGAACGGCAACGTCACGACCGGCGCCGGTAACGATCTGGAACGGGCCACCGAGATGGCGCGGCGCATGGTGTGCGAGTGGGGCATGAGCGACGAAATGGGCCCGCTCACGTTCGGCAAGAAGGAGGAGCAGATCTTCCTTGGCCGCGACATTTCCCAGCAGCAGGACTACAGCGAGGACAGCGCCATCAGGATTGACCGCGAAGTGAAGCGGATCGTGACCGGCAACTACGACCGTGCGCGGGAGGCGCTGTCAGCCCACAAGCAGGAGCTCACGCGGATCGCCGAGGAATTGCTGATCCGCGAGGTGCTCGACGCCGACCAGGTGCGGCGGATCGCCAAGGGGCTGCGGATCGAGGAGCCGGTAAGCACCAATTCCCGGCACACGCCGTCCGGCGGCGAGACGGATCGTCCCGAAGACCGGTCCACCACAGTCGTGCCCTCCGTTCCGTCACTCGACAAGGCGATACCGCAGGAATAGTCCCCGCGCCCCGCTAGCGGCCGCCGGGGGTTGTGGGGCGCAGCCCCACCAAGTGGTAACGCCGCGCAGCCCCGTCTAAGGAAATGTTTCGGCGAGCCCGCTACACGCTGAGTCTGCCGGGTGGCCGCGGGCTGGCCCTGGGTGACCGCACGTTGGTCATGGGGATTGTCAACGTCACCCCGGACTCGTTCGCCGACGGCGGTGCGTACCTGGAGCCGGGCCGGGCGGCGGACGCCGCGCTCGCGCTCGAGCAGTCGGGGGCGGACATCATCGATATCGGCGGGGAATCGACGCGGCCCGGCGCGGCGGAGTTGCCGGCCACCGAGGAAGCGTCGCGTGTCATCCCGGTGCTGCGGCGTCTGGCGCCGAGGTTGCGGGTGCCGGTCTCGGTCGATACGTACAAAGCGGAAGTCGCGCGCCAGGCACTGGATCATGGCGCCGCGATCGTGAACGACGTTTCGGGGCTGAGCTATGATCCGGATCTGGCGCAGGTCGTCGCGGCCGCCGGCGCCCCGGTCGTGCTGATGCACATGCGGGGCCGCTCCCGCGACATGTACCGCCGGGCCGCTTAGTGGCGCGGGAGCTGGAAGCTGCGCTCGGACGCGCGGCGGCGGCCGGGATACGGCGCGAGCAGGTCATTCTCGATCCCGGGCTCGGGTTCGCCAAGCGGGCGGACCAGACGTTTGCGGTGTTGGCGCGGCTCGACGCCCTCGCGGCGCTCGATCGGCCGCTGCTCGTCGGTCCTTCCCGGAAGTCGTTTCTCCAGGAAGTTGTCGGCGAATGCCCGCCCGGAGAGCGCGAGTGGGGCACCGCCGCGGCAGTGGCCGGAGCCGTTCTGTCGGGCGCGCATATCGTACGTGTCCACGGCGTGCGGGCGATGGTCCAGGTAGTGCGCGTGGCCGACCGGCTGCGCGACGAATCGCTTTCCGCACGCGCGTCGGGTGCGAACGGCGCAGGACGGATTGAGCGGACCGCAGACCGATGATCGAATATCTGCTTAACGTCTGGCCCGAGGGTTCCGCCGGCTGGTTGGCGTTCGCCGATCTGGCGGTCGTGGCGTTCCTGATCTATGCGGTCCTCAAGCTGATCCAGCGCACCGGGGCGGTTCAGATGGTGTTCGGCGCCGGGTTGCTGGTGGCGTTGTACTACGTGTCGGAGCTGGCGCCGCTGCCGACGCTCAACTGGCTCGTCAGCGACATGCTCGGATACATCGTGTTCGCGGCGATCGTGCTGTTCCAGAGCGACATCCGGCGCGGTCTGTCCAATCTCGGACGGGCGCGGTTCTTCCGTTACCTGACCCGCCCGACCACGACCGACGAGACGATCGAGGAGATAGTCGTGGCGGCGACAATGCTGGCCGGCCGGCGCATCGGGGCCATCATCGCGATGGAGAGGACGGTCGGCCTGCGCAATTACATCGAGAGCGGCATCCCAATCGATTCGACCGTGACGTACGACCTGCTGCTCAGCATCTTCCAGACGGAGTCGCCGCTGCACGACGGCGCGGTGATCATTCAGGAGAATCGGATTGCCGCCGCTGCGTGCTTTCTTCCGCTGACCGTGAGTACGCGCGCCGGCACGCGCTACGGCGCGCGGCACCGGGCCGCCATCGGGTTGGCCGAGGAATCCGACGCCGTGGCGCTCATCGTGTCCGAGGAGACCGGCGACGTGTCGCTGGCGATCGACGGCGAGGTGGAGGGCCCGATCGCGTCCGACGATCTCCGCTTCCGGCTGGAGGCGCTGATGTTGCAGACCGGGCGGCGCGTGCTGGCCCGCAGGGATCGGCAGACGCTGACACCGTAATGGCCATAGCTCCCTTCCGCGACTTCAGCCTCAAGTTGCTGGCGATCATCATTGCGGTATTCCTGTGGCTTAGCGTGACGGACGAGCGGATCATCGAACGTGGTTTCGAGGTGCCGCTCGAGTTCGAGAACGTGCCCGGGACGCTGCGGATAGCCGGTGACCCGCCGGACGCCGTGCGGGTCCGGCTGCGTGGCTCTGCCGACGTCGTGAGCGGCGTGGAGTCCGACGATCTGGCGGCGGTGCTCGACCTCTCCGGCGGCAGCCCGGGCCGGCATGCGTTCGACATGTTCGCGGGGCGCGTGCGGACGCCGTCGGGGATTGAGGTGACGAGCGTAGTGCCGGCCACCGTCTCGCTGGTTCTCGAGCAGGTTGCCGATGAACCCTAGACCAGACTACTCGCATGTTCGGCACTGACGGTGTTCGCGGCACTCCCGGACGAGCGCCGCTCGACGCGCGCACCATCACGCGCCTGGGCGCGGCGGCGGCGCGCGCGCTCGGCCCACGCGGCGTGACCATCCTTGCGGCGCGCGACACCCGCGAGTCCGGATCCTGGATCGAGGCGCACCTCGCGCGCGGTGTTACGCACGAGCACGGCACGCTGGTGAGCGCCGGCGTCCTGCCGACGCCCGCCGCCGCCTACCTGGTGGCATCCGGCGCGTTCGACGGCGGCGTGGTGGTGTCGGCGTCCCACAATCCGTCTCCCGACAACGGGATCAAGGTGCTGGCCGCGGATGGCGGAAAGGCCTCTCCGGCGCTGGAAGCGGAGATCGAAAGGCGCGTGATGGATGCATCGTGGGACGTGCCGCCGTGCGACCGCGCCGCGCCCGAGCCGCAGGATCTGTCTGGCGCATACCTCGCGCACGCCGCCGGTGTGCTGGCGGATTGCGCCGCCCGGCCGCGCCTGCGCATTGCGGTCGACTGCGCCAACGGCGCGATGTCGCGGGCTGCGCCGGAAGTGCTGCGCCGGCTCGACTTCGACGTCGTCGCGTTGAATGTCGCGCCGGACGGCCGGAACATCAACCGCGACTGCGGGTCCACGCATCCGGAGGGACTGCAGCGGGCCGTCATCGACCACGGCTGCCGGATCGGTCTGGCATTCGACGGTGACGGCGACCGGGTGATCCTGGTCGATCACCGCGGTGAGGTCGTGGACGGCGACGCGATGCTGTTCATTTGCGCCCGGTTCCTGAACGATTGTGGCAGGTTGCCGGGCAACGCAGTCGTGGCCACGGTGATGAGCAACGTCGGGCTGGAAATCGGCCTGCGGGCCGCGGGCGTAGCCGTGCATCGCTGCCCGGTCGGCGACCGGCAGGTGCGCGATGCGATGGTCGCACACGGCGCCGCACTGGGCGGCGAGCAGTCGGGACACCTGATTTTCTCCGAGTTGCTGCCGACTGGCGACGGGTTGTTGACGGCGTTGTCGGTCATCGAGGTGATCGGCGAAACCGGCCGCGACCTTGCAGACCTGCGGCAGGACCTGGAAATCTACCCGCAAGTGCTGATCAACGTCCCGGTCCGCGCCAAGCCCGACCTGCTGTCCGAGCCGCGAATCGCGTCGGCCATCCGTGGCGCGGAGCAAACCCTCGGCGACGCCGGTCGCGTCCTCGTGCGGTACTCCGGGACGGAGCCGCTGCTGCGGGTCATGATCGAGGGCCGCGAGGCTGCGGCGGTTCGGCAATTGGCGGACACGGTCGCCGCGGCGGCCCACGAAGTACTCGGCTGACCGGAGAATCCCATGCGCCTGGGAGTCAACATCGATCACGTCGCTACCGTGCGGCAGGCCCGGCTGGCCCCGGAGCCGGAGCCGGTCGCGGCCGCCGTGCTGGCCGAGCTCGCGGGGGCGCACGGAATCACCGTGCACCTGCGCGGCGATCGACGGCACATTCAGGAGCGCGATCTGGAGTTGCTGCGCCAGGTCGTCGCGACAAAGCTCAATGTCGAGATGGCCGCCACGCCGGAGATGATCGACATCGCCGCGCGCGTAAAGCCGCACCAGGTGACGCTCGTGCCCGAGACGCCGGAGGAGTTGACGACGACCGGCGGCCTGGACGTGGCGCGCCACAGCGCCGCATTGCGGATCGTCGTCCAGAGCGTGCGCCGCGCCGGCATCCGCACCAGCCTGTTCATCGACGCCGACAGGGCGCAGGTGGAGGCGGCGGCGGAGGCAGGCGCGGATGCCGTCGAGATCAACACGGGTCCCTACGCCGACGCCGCCGAGGACGCGCGCGCGGAGCAGTTGGAGCGGGTGGCTGCGGCCGCCGCGGTCGCGGCCGACCGGGGCCTGGAGGTGCTGGCCGGGCACGGGCTGACGTATCAGAACGTCGGGCCGATCGCGGAAATCGCCGCGATCGAGGAGTTGAACATCGGCCACAGCATCGTCGCGCGCGCCGTGCTGGTCGGCATGGATCGTGCGGTGCGCGAGATGCTTGCCCTGCTGCGGCTATCATCGTGACATGAGCGGGCGTGAGTGGGGTGTGCTGGCCGTCGCCGCGGCGTCTTCAATCGCCGTCATGGGCTGGATCGTCTGGAGCGAGCGGCCGCCCACGGCGCCGGAGCCGCCGGCCGATCAGCAGGCCGAGACGGCGCTGGGCGCCGGTTCGGCGCCGGAGGAGACCGCGGTCGATGCGGCCCGCGTGGCGACGCTCGAGGAGGCTGCCGCCGCGGCGCCCGACGACGCCGGACCGCGCGTGGCGCTCGGCGATCTCTACTTCGGGGCCCGGCAGTTCGAAGAGGCGATTGCGTGGTACGAGCAGGTTCTGGTCCTTGACGCGGCCAACGCGGACGCAGGTACCAGCCTGGGGGTGAGCTATTTCTATGCCGGCGAGTCCGAGCGCGCGGTCGAGGCCTTTGAACAGGTGCTGGCGGCCAATCCGGAGCATCCGCGCGCGCTGCTCAGCCTGGGCATCGTGAAGGCGTTCGGCCTGCAGGACCTGGAAGGCGCGCAGGACGCCTGGGAGCAGGTGATTGCCGCGGCGCCCGGCAGCCCCGAGAGCGACGCCGCACGCGAGGCCATCGACCGCCTGGGTGCGGCGCACGGCGGCCTCGACGCGGGCAGCTCGGCGGGCGGGCCATGAGGTGAGAGCAGATGTTCGGTGGATGGCTCGTCCGGCTGCTGATCGCCGTGCTCATCATTCGGGCGCTGTGGGGCTTCTTTGCCGGTATCTTCGCAGGCGCCTCCGAGCCCCGGCGGCGTCCGAAGAGCGGTGCGGGCAAGAGCTTCGCGCTCGCGCGCGACCCGGTGTGCGGGACGTACGTCCAGCAGTCGCGCGCACTGGAGGCGCGGACCGGCGGACAGGTGCATTATTTCTGTTCGGAGAAGTGCCGCCGGACATTCATGGAGGGCTAGCGCCTGCCGGGGGTTTGGGGCGCAGCCCCTTATATGACTGATGCCGCATGGCGTGATCCGGCGGTGGAATGCGGAGGGGACGGCAGGCATGGACGCGGCCGTCCCCAGGCCGCGCACGGCGCGGCCCGGCACGCCCGGCGCGGGGCTACGGGGTCCCCGCTAGGGCTTGCCGGGGGTTTGGGGCGCAGCCCCATCTGACAATGACTCATCGCGAGGAGCAACTGCGCGCGGACATCGTCGAGCTGGGGCGCCGCCTGCACACCCGCGCGTACGTGGCGTCCAACGACGGCAACATCAGCGTCCGGCTCGACGACGACCGCCTGCTCACCACGCCCAAGGGAGTATCCAAGGGGTTCATGACCGCCGACATGATGGTGGTCACCGACTACGAGGGGCGCAAGCTGGCCGGCCAGCGCGACCCATCGTCGGAGTTGCTGATGCACCTGGCGGTATACGAGAACCGCCCGGAAATAAACGCCGTGGTCCACGCGCATCCGCCGACCGCCACGGGTTTCGCCGTGGCGGGAATTGCGCTGGATCGGGCCGTGCTGGCCGAGGTGATCACGACCCTCGGCAGCATTCCGATTGCCGACTACGGGACGCCTTCCACGCAGGAGCTGGCGGATGCCGTGCGGCAGTACATCAAGGCGCACGACGGCCTGCTGCTGGCGAACCACGGCGCGCTGACGGTGGCGGGGGACCTGTACGCCGCGTATTACAAGATGGAGACCGTCGAGCATTTCGCGCGCATCAGCCTGGTGGCGCGCACGCTCGGTCGCGAACGGCTGTTGTCCCGCGAGGAGGTGCTGCGGCTTCAGGAGTTGCGCGGTTCGTACGGCATCGCGGCGCCGGCGCCGATCTGTCCTGAGCCGGGTGAGGCGGACGCCGGCGACGGGGACCAGGACTGCCAGGTGGTGCAGGCCCCGTCCGCGCCCGGCCAGCAGGTCGTGACGGGCCCGGCCGCCCCGCTGGCGCAACTGGGTCGGGACAGTGAAATTCGATTAACATACCGCGAGCTTGCGGCGCTCATCGAGGATGCCGTGAGGCAGCTGCGCTGATATCAGCCCGTGGTGACGGAAACGTGGCCGCCGCCGGAGGTATTGGGCTCAGCCCCGTCGCACGGCTAAGCAGGAAGGGGACGGCAAGCATCGACGCTGCCGGCACCCGGCGGCCGCGGCGCGGGGCAACGGGGTCCCCGCTAGCGGCCGCCGGGGGCTTGGGGCGCAGCCCCATCCAGGTAATACCGCGCGGGGCTATGGGGTCCCCGCTAGCGGCCGCCGGGGGTTCGGGGCGC
This sequence comes from Acidobacteriota bacterium, assembly GCA_021296485.1. Taxonomy (GTDB): domain Bacteria; phylum Acidobacteriota; class Vicinamibacteria; order Vicinamibacterales; family UBA8438; genus JAAXGX01. Next base: position 39,049 of record JAGWAI010000009.1, on the reverse strand, counting down.
AGCCCCCCACGGGTAAGGCGCACACGGTGCGCCTCGGCGGCAGCGGCGCGGGGCTATGGGGTCCCCGCTAGCGGCCGCCGGGGGTTCGGGGCGCAGCCCCGAGATGATAAAGAGGAGACCATGGGTGAGGCTTTGGGAATGGTGGAAACCAAGGGGCTGGTCGCCATGATCGAGGCGGCAGACGCCATGGTCAAGGCCGCCACTGTAACGCTCGTCGGTTGGGAGAAGATCGGCGCGGGCTACGTTACGGCCATCGTGCGCGGCGACGTGGCGGCCGTGAAGGCGGCCACGGACGCGGGCGCGGCGGCGGCCCGGCGCGTCGGCGAGCTGGTGGCCGTGCACGTCATTCCGCGGCCACATGCCAACCTCGAAGAGACGCTGCCGATCGGCACCTCAGGCGCGGACGCCGAAGGCTAGACCGGCTCGGCGGCGGCCGGGGGTTTGGGGCGCAGCGCCCTATATGACTGATGCCGCATGGCGTGACCAAGCGGTGGGATTTGGAGGGGACTGCGTGCAAGAGCGCGGCAGTCCCCAAGCCGCGCACGGCGCGGCTCGGCGGCGGCGGCGCGGGGCGCCGGGGTCCCCGCAAGCGGCCGCCGGGGGTTTGGGGCGCAGCCCCATCTAGGCAATGCAACTAGCCAAGATCGTCGGTACGGTCGTCGCGACGCAAAAGGACGAACGGCTGGTCAGCAGCAAGCTGCTGGTGGCGCAGCCGCTCGACGCCAACGGCGCGGCGCGCGGCGGTCAGCTGGTGGCGGTCGACACGGTCGATGCTGGATACGGCGAAACCGTGCTGATCGTCAGCGGCAGCTCGGCGCGGATGGCCGGCCAGTTGCAAGAGACCCCCGTGGACGCCGCCGTGGTAGGTATCGTCGACACGGTCGAGTTGGCGGAGCTCTGACACGGGTGCAGTTGGCGAGGGTCTCGGGCACGGTCGTCGCCACGCGCAAGGATCCCGGCCTGCACGGCCTGAAGCTGCTGGTGCTGCAGCCGCTGGGACCCGACGGCCATCCATCCGGCGCCAGCCTGGTTGGCGTGGACTCGGTCGGCGCGGGCGTCGGCGAGACGGTCTTCTTCGTCCGCGGCCGCGAGGCATCCTTTCCCTTCCTGCCGCGGCGCGTGCCGACGGACGCGGCGATCGTCGCAAGCGTGGATTCCTGGTTCACGGACGACACGCCGCGGGCAGGTTCCTGAAGTGCGATTGGGCAGGGTCACCGGCAACGTCGTCGCCACGCACAAGAACGAGAAGCTGACCGGCGCGAAGCTGCTGCTCGTGCAGCCGCTTGCGGCCGCCGGCACGCCCGACGGACGGCCGCTGCTGGCCGTCGACACCGCGCAGGCCGGGGTGGGAGACACCGTCCTGCTGGTGATCGAGGGGCGCGCCGCCGGCCAGGCCCTGCGGCGCCGAGCCGCTCCGGTCGATGTCGCCATCGTCGGTGTCGTGGACACCATCGACACCGGCTCCACCCGTCCACGCGCCACGTGAGCGCTGCAGAAAAACCACTGGTTCTCGTCACCCGGCGCCTGCCGGGCGCGGCGCTGGCGCGGCTCGAATCCGCATGCGCCGTCGATCTGCACGCAGCCAGCGGCAGCCTGCCGCCCGCGGCGCTGCGTGAACGCGTCAAGGGCAAGCAGGGGCTCGTCTGCCTGGTGACCGACGCCATCGACCGGCAGGTCATCGAGGCGGCCGACGACCTGCGCATCATCGCCAACGTGGCGGTGGGTTACGACAACATCGATGTGGCGGCCGCGCGGGTGCGC
>JAGWAI010000009.1:34388-37132 GCA_021296485.1 Acidobacteriota bacterium | reverse complement strand
CTCGGCATCGTCGGACCGGGCCGCATCGGCCGGGCGGTGGCGGAGCGCGCGGCGGCGTTCGGCATGGACGTCGTTGCCGCCGGAAGCGGCGCGTCCACGGAGCGCTCGGTCCGCCGCGCGGACGACTCGCCCGGCACGCGCCGCGTCTCGCTGGACGAGCTGCTGGTCAGCTCCGATGTGGTGTCGCTGCACGTTCCGCTAAGCGCGGAGACGCGCCACCTGATTGACCGCCGGGCGCTTACGCGAATGAAGCGGACCGCATTCCTGATCAATGCAGCGCGCGGGCCGGTCGTGGACGAGGAGGCGCTGGCGTGGGCGCTCCGCGAGCGGTTGATTGCCGGCGCGGCGCTGGACGTGTACGAGCGCGAGCCGGCGGTCGAGCGCGAGCTCCTGGCGCTCGAGCAGGTGGTGCTCGCGCCGCATTTGGGCAGCGCTACGCGCGATACGCGGACGGCGATGGCGGAGCTGGCCGCGGCCAACGTCGCGGAGGTGCTCAGCGGCCGGCCGCCGCTCACCCCGATAGCTTCTTCCTAGATTCCCGAATCCCATGGCCACGCCTGCAACGGGCAAGCCGCGCGTCGTGCCCGCCGTCGGGACCGTGATGCGGCGTCTCGGCCGCGCGATCGAACGCCTCGAGAATCCGGCGGTCGAGAAGATTGCCGAGGAGCAGAAGGGCGATCCGTTCCAGGTGCTGATTGCCACCATGCTTTCCGCCCAGACGCAGGATCCGGTCACGTTCGCCGCATCCAACCGGCTGTTCGCCCGGGCGCCTACCGCGGCGGCCATGCTGCGCCTCGACGTCCACACAATCGAGACGCTCATCTTTCCGGTGAGCTTCTACCGCAACAAGGCGCGCCACGTGCTGGACACGTGCCAACAGTTGCTCGACCGATTCGGCGGCCGGGTACCGGCCACGATGGAGGAGCTGCTGACGCTGCCCGGCGTCGGGCGCAAGACGGCCAATCTCGTGCTCATCGTGGCGCACGGCAGCGGCGCCAACATCTGCGTGGACACCCACGTGCACCGTATCGCCAACCGGCTCGGCTGGGTGCGGACCCGCACGCCGGAACAGAGCGGTTGCGCCGCGGCGCTGGTGGGCGTCGATCAACCTGTATCTGGTGACGTGGGGACAGAACGTCTGCCGGCCGATCCGCCCGCGCTGCCGCGAATGCGTCGTCGACACGCTCTGCAAGCGCGTCGGCGTGACGCGCCCGGCCCCCGCGCGGCGGACACCAAAGCGCTGATCGGCCGCACGCCGTCCCGCGATCCATCGTCTACAATGTCTTCCCTGCCTCACCGTTAGGCAATTACATGCTGACGGTCAACGAGATCTTCCATTCCATCCAGGGGGAGTCGAGCCACGCCGGCCGGCCATGTGTTTTCGTGCGCCTTACCGGCTGCAACCTGCGCTGCGTCTGGTGCGACACGCCGTACGCCTTCGAAGACGGCCAACGATTCTCGATTGACGAGATCGTTCGCGCGGTGGACGCGTACAACTGCCCGCTGGTGGAGATCACCGGCGGCGAGCCGTTGCTGCAGCCGGATGTCTACCGATTGATGGACAGCCTGCTGGAAGCGGGCAAGACCGTGCTGCTCGAAACCGGAGGACACATCGATATTTCCGACGTCCCGCCGGCGGTCGTCAAGGTGGTCGACGTCAAGTGCCCCGGCAGCGGCGAATCCGAGCACAATGCCTGGGCGAATCTGGAGCGGCTGGCCGCGCACGACGAGGTCAAATTCGTCATCCGCGACCGCGCAGACTACGAATTCGCGCGCGACGTGCTGCGGCGCCACGAGCTCCACCGGCGCTGCGCCGCCGTCCTGCTGTCTCCCGTGCACCGCGTTCTCGATCCGCTGCAGCTCGCTGCCTGGTCGCTGGAAGACCGCCTCCCGGTCCGGCTTCAACTGCAGTTGCACAAGTACGTCTGGGGCGACGACGCCCGCGGCGTATAGAGGTGGGTATGGGTGTGCCACCGAAAGCGGTCGTGCTGTTGAGCGGCGGTCTCGATTCCTATACCGCGGCGGCAATCGCGAGAGCGGAAGGGTTCGAGCTGTACGCCTTGACGGTCAGCTATGGGCAGGTGCACAACGGCGAACTGCCGGCTGCCCGTCGCATCGCCCGGAATCTCGCGGTTAGCAGGCATCTCGAGTTGACCGTGGACCTGCGGTCGATCGGCGGCTCCGCGCTGACCGGCGCTGAGCCGGTGCCGAAGGATCGCGTGCTCACGCCGGCCATACCCCGCACCTACGTTCCGGCGCGCAACACCGTGCTGCTCTCGCTCGCGCTGGGGTGGGCGGAGGTGCTTGGCGCCCGCGACCTGTTCATCGGCGTGAACGCGGTGGACTATTCCGGCTATCCGGACTGCCGGCCCGAGTATCTCAAGGCGTTCGAGCGGCTGGCGGCGCTGGCAACGCGCGCTGGGGTGGAAGGCTTGCCGACGCGCCTGCATGCGCCGCTGCTCCGGTTGAGCAAGGCGGACATCGTCCGCCGCGGCGCGGCGCTGGGGCTCGACTACGGATTGACGGTTACCTGCTACGACCCGGAACCCGGCGACCGGCCGTGCGGCCGGTGCGACAGCTGCCGGCTCCGCGCGCGCGGCTTCGAGGAGGCCGGCCTGGCGGATCCATTGTTAGATGGGGCTGCGCCCCAAACCCCCGGCGGCTGCTAGCCCGCATTTCTCACCAGCGTTCGTCGCGAGGGCGTCGAGGCGCCGCGGTGGTGGGGCGCACGGACTGAACGACGC
>JAGWAI010000009.1:22191-34151 GCA_021296485.1 Acidobacteriota bacterium | reverse complement strand
CGGGCTAGCGGGGACCCCGTCGCCCCGCGCCGCGGCCGCCGAGCCGCGCGGTGCGCGGCTTGGGGACTGCCGCGTTTATACACGCAGTCCCCTCCCCGTATTCAGCCTTCGTCGCGGCTGCCCGCGCTGCGAACCGCTTCCAGCGCCTCGATGGCGCCGTCGAACGCCTGGCCGTCGATGCGCCCGGCGCCCGGCTCTTCGCCTGCGATGGCGAACGTATCCTCGCCCGAGCGCCAGACGACAACCTGCTCCTCGGTATCGTCATCACCGAATTGCGCCCGGACCGTCGCCGCCACCTGCTCCGGTCCGACTCCGGCTTCCTCGCGGGAGGCAACGAACGACTCGGCGCGCAGGCCGGACAGCTTCGACAGCAGGTCTTCCATCTCGGCGTGGGGCACGCTCCCGGTTTCCGGCGCCACGAGCTCCCAGATGTCTTCCGCCTCTTCGTCGTCCTCGTCCGCCGCGCGCTTCTCGAAGACGACGACTTCGTCGCCGCGCTCGATTTCCAGCCGGCGGGCGTTGAACGGCCGGAAGGCGAACAGCGCCTTGCGGCGGTACTCGCTCGCGTCCCGCTCCAGGCTCGTCACGAGCGACGCGTCGACGGTGAACACCAGCGGCCGAGCGGCATCGCGCGCGAAGTAGGTGCCGTCGGGGGTCTCGACGCCGATCTGCAGCGTCGCGGTGGCGCTGCCGGCGTGCATCGACACCGTATGGGCCGGCGCTTCCAGGCCGTATTCCTCCAGCGCGTCGGCGTTCTCGCTCTCCACGGCACGCATCCGGCCGCTGCCGAGCGACCCGATCAGCCCCTCGACCGTAGCGAAGTCGGCCGCGGCCCCCAACGGCATGGCCAGGCGCCAATCGTCGCCGTCCCGGGTGAACTCGATGGTCTGCTCGCCGGACGAGACCTCGAGCCGGTCGAGCGTGTCCCGATTGAAGTCCAGGACGGTCTTGTCCCGCAGGTCGAACGTGGTCTTGTTGAACGTGGTGCCGTGATGGCCGGCGATGAGGAAGACGCGGTCGCTGGCGCCGAGCTTCGCATAGCGGTTCGCGCCGGTCGGCGTCTCGTCGCCAATCAGCAGGCGCTGGCTGTCGCCGCCGGCGGCGAAGCTGACGTCGAGTGCCGGCGCATCAAGGCCGAACGGCTCGAGATCGACAGCACCCTCCTCAAGCACGCGGTCGATGTCCAGCGTCGCCAGGGAGGCGGCGACGGACGTCGCGGCGACATCGTCGGCGGCCGTCTCGACCGGCGCGACCACACGCCAGACGCCCTCGTCCTGGCGCAGATCGGTGACCGCACCGTCCTCGGCCCGTATCTGCAGCTCCGTCACGTCGTCGGCGTCGAACGTGAAGAGTTGCTCGTTCGGTTCGGGCGTCGACGCCGGATCGCGGTGCCGTTCAACGAAGTAGATGTACGCGCCGAGGCAGATGGCCACGACCAGGAGCACGAGGGTCGATCGCAGGCCGCGCATGGACTACCGCCTCCGCCACCACGTGAACACGCCGGCGCCGACGATGACGCCCGGAATCAGGACGAGCGAGGCGATGAATATGCGGAATTGCTGGTCGGCGGTCAGCGTGATGCGCCGATCCTCGGGCTCGCGTGGGCGGATGGAGATCAGATTCTCCTGCTCGGCGAGCCAGTTGACGGCGTTCAGCGCGAGGTCGCGGTTGCCCTGGATGCCGAGCGAGCCGTTCGACGCGAAATCGGAATCGCCGAAGACTGCGAGTCGCGCCTCCGCGGGCGTGTCGGATTTATCCTCCTCGGCGTCTTCCGCGCCGTGATCATGCCCGTCGCCGCTGTCGTCGCCGGCGTCATCGTCGGCCGCGCCGCCGTCGTCGGCCGCGGCCTCGACTGTCTCCGCAACGGCGGCCGCAATTGAGATCGGTCCGGGGATATCCCCCTGGTCTTCCTCCATCGCCACTTCGCCGCTGCTCAGATCGAGGTTGATCTCCGCCCAGCTGCGCGGCGACGTCTCGGCGAAGGACGTTGCCAGGCGGCCGCCGGCGCCGCCCTCGACGGGCGTCACGGAACGCGCCAGCGGGAACGCCGTGAGCAGCGCGAAGCGGTCGGTGATCGGATGCTGGGGATAGGTGGCGGCCACCGGCACGGTGGCGTCGGTCCCTAGCAGCTGCCCGACGCCGCTGACATCCACGACGATGTTCTGGCCGACCTCGATGCCCCAGTCCGCGATCAACCCGATCAGATTGTCCCGGTTCTCGGCATCCGGGCCGTCTGGCGGGTCGAGCAGCACGAGCAGCTTGCCGCCCCCGTCGAGGTAGGCCCGCAGCATGTCGGCCTCAGCCGGCAGCAGGTCGGTAGACGGTCCGGCAAGCACCAGGACCGCGGCGTCGGACGGCACGGCGCCCGCCTGCGCGAGCGTTACCGTCTCGACCGACAGGTTGTCGAGACGCAGGGCGTCGGCAAGCGCACTGTATCCGTCCCGCTCGGTGCCGGTCGGCGAGCGTTCGCCGTGCCCCTGCAGGAAGTACGCCTTGCGCTCCTCGCCCTCCACCGCCTTGATCAACCCGTTGGTCAGGTCCTGCTCCTGATCAGACTCGACGCGCTCGATCCGGCCGTTGTAGTCGAACACCACAGTGCCGTACGCCTGCACTTCGTACTGCCGCGCCAGAACGGGGTTCTTGTCCGGGTCGATCAGCTCCAGCGACACCTGGGACGAGGTGTACTCATACTCGCCCAGCCGGTCGCGATAGCGCGGAAAGTCGAGCTCCTGGGCGAACACCAGCACGCGGATCGGCGATTCGAGTGACTCGAGAATGCGCACAGTCTGGTCGGAGAGCGAATATTGCCGCGCCGCGGTCAGATCCCAGCGCGTGTTCTGGCGCGCCAGGATGTAGTTGGCGGCCACCAGTATGGCCAGGCCCAGCAGCACGCCTGACGCCGCCAGCGTGCCGTAACGCGCCTGGCGCCGCTGGAACAGATCGGCGACGCTGCGCCACTGCCCGAGGCTGTAGACCACAACAAGGCCCAGGCCGACGACCAGCGCCCACCACCACAGCTCCTGCCGTTCCGGCACCACGAACCGCGCCACCATCCCGGCCGCCACGACGGCGATGCCCGCCCAGCCGACCGCTCCGAGAATCTTCTGCGCCATGAGTCAGCTACCCCCGCCACCGTTCGCTGTCGACGGACCGCGCGGTGAGGAAGAGTCCGAACGTTATGAAGCTCAGGTAGTACGCCAGATGCTTCGTGTCGATGACCCCCTTCGAAAAATCGTCGAAGTGGTCGAGGATCGAGAGATAGGCCAGCACCTCGGTCGTTGTGGAGCCGCTCGACGGATCGCCGATCCAGCTGACGATCCAGAGCATCAGCGCGGTGCCGAAGGCGCCCATGACGGCGACGGTCTGGTTCTTCGTCATGCTGGAGATGAGCAGGCCGACGGAGATGAACGCGCCGCCCATCAGCCACAGCCCCAGATAGCCGCTGAGGATTGGGCCGAGCTCGGGCTCGCCGTAGATGAACAGAACGCCCACGTGAATCAGCGTGACCGCGAGCATCAGGGTGAACAGCGCCAGCGCCCCGAAGTATTTCCCGAGGATGATCTGCGGTCCGGTCAGCGGCGACGAGAGCAGTAGCTCGATGGTGCCCGAGCGTTTCTCTTCCGCGTAGCTGCGCCCCGTCAGCGCTGGCAGCAGGAACAGCATGACGACGGCCATGTTGCCGAGCAGCGGCCGCATCATGTACTCGTTGATGTTGATCGTCTGCGGCCCGCCCATCATGCCCGCCTGCATGCTGACGCGCACCATGAAGTTCAGGCTGACCACGAAGAAGTAGCCGTAGATGAATACGAAGAAACCGATGGCGACGTACGCCATCGGAGAGACGAAGTACGATCGAAGCTCCTTCTGTGCGATCGTAAGGATGTTACGCATCCGCGGCCTCCACTTGTTCCTCCGGCGCCGCTTCGGCCGGCTCCGCGCCGCCTGACGGTTCGGGGTCGTCCTCGCGGGGATTTTCCGACGTCGTCAGCTCGAGGAAGATGTCCTCCAGGCTCATCCGCAGGGGGGTGAGCTCCAGCAGGCCCCATCCGCTCGAGACTACCGTGGCGGCCAGTTCCCGGCGCACGTCGGCGCCCTCGTCGCACTGGACCTCGAGCACTACCGAGTCGCTGTCGGAGGCGGCGGCAGTGACGCTCGCGACGCCCGCCAGCCCTTCGATGGCGGGGGCCGGGTCCGTCCCCAGAGGGTCGATCGCCATCCTGATCGTCTCGGACCCGCGCAGCCGCCCGGTCAGGTTCCCCGGGGTGTCGACGGCGACCACCCGGCCCTTGTTGATGATGACGACCTGCTCGCAGGTCTGGGCCACTTCCGGCAGGATGTGCGTGCTCAGGATGATGGTGTGGTCGCCGGCCAGCTCCTTGATCAGCTCGCGCGTCTCGATGATCTGCTTGGGATCGAGGCCGGCGGTCGGCTCGTCGAGAATCAGCACGTCCGGGTTGTGCAGGATGGCCTGCGCCAGTCCGACGCGCTGGCGGTAGCCCTTCGACAGCTTGCCGCAGTGGCGGTCCGCCATGTCCTCGACGCTCGTGCGCGCCATGGCGGCCGCCACGCGCTCGCGGCGCGCGGCTGACTTGATGCCGTTTATCCGGGCGGCGAACGTGAGGTACTCGCGGACCGTCATGTCCGGATAGAGCGGCGGCGTCTCCGGCAGGTAGCCGGTCCGCCGCTTCGCTTCCACCGGATCCTCGAACACGTCGTAGCCCGCGACGAGCGCCTGTCCGTCGGTGGCAGACGTGCACCCGGTCAGAATGCGCATGGTGGTGGTCTTGCCGGCGCCGTTGGGGCCGAGAAATCCCAGTATCTGGCCCGACTCGACGCGGAAGCTGACGTCGTCGACGGCGGTAACCGGCCCGTAGCGCTTGGTGACGTGCTGCACCTCAATCATGAGGGTGCTCCTTCGAGAAACTGTGAGGAGTCGTGGCGCGACCCGCGTTGGGGCGCCTCGGAGTGTTTAGACGTGCGAATCGGCAAACGGTCGGCCTTCGACGGCCCGTGCTCCGTGCGACGCGGGATCTTACCACGGGCTCCCGCCGGCCCGCGGGTTCAGACGGTCTCGCCGGCCGGCGGGTTCAGGCGGGCGCGCCGGGATCGGCGGCGTGCCGCTCGACGAACTCGTCAATGGCCACCTGATCGGGCGCGGCGACCGTCTCGAACTGCAGGCCGAGCGCGGATTGCGGGTTGTGGCTCCAGACGACGCGCGCCGCCGCCTCGATGTCGCGCGAGGACCGCGGCAGCTTGAACCGGATGCTCACCCGCGTCCCGGAGGCCAGCGCGGCGGTGGCGCGCACGGCCATGCCGCCGCTTCCGATATTCAGCGTGAATACCGGCAGGATGGCGTCATCGGCCGTCAACGCGGCCGCGATGCCGAGCGTGACTCGCGTGCTCGTGCGCCGGTCGAAGCTGTTGGGGTAGAGCAGCGGCGCAAGCGCGGGCAGGATCCGCTGCACCTCGATATGCTCGTTGATGTAGCCGGCGACCCCCAGGTCGGCCAGTTCGCGCAACTCGTGCGCGCTGTGGACCGATCCGCCGAAGACGCTGACGGGCGCGTTCCGCGTTGAGCGCCGCACGGACTCGAGCACCCGGCGCGCGCCGCCGTCACCCAGGCGGACGTCGAGGACGACGAGGTCGATGTCGCCCACCCGCGCCTGCAGGACGTCGCGCAGCTCCTGCGCGCTGCCGGCGCCGAGCGCGCGATGTCCGGCGCCCCCGAGCGCCACGAAGAAGCGATCCCGAATTTCCGCTTCGGCGCTGGCGACCAGCACTGTTTTCGGCGTCATTGGCGTTTCGCCGTCATCTCCCGCCGACGGCCTGATTCAGCATACCGGACGTTGCCCACCCTCCACACTCCTCGCTATAATTCGGCACGCTGGGAGTTGGATGTGGCGATGGCGGCGTGCGCCGACTGCGACGCGGAATTCGATGTCGACGAGTTCGACGTCGATCGGGGTGACGAGTTGAGTTGCCCCGAATGCGGCGCGAATCTGGAAGTGGTCGGCCTCGCGCCGATAACGCTCGACCTCGTCGCGGAGGGCGATGACGACGCCAGCGCATCGGAAGTCGGCGGTGGGAACGGCGCCTATGAGCGCCAGTTCGATGGAGAGGGCGACGAGTTCGATTGACAGAATTCCGCGAAACCATGTACGCTCACGCCGCTGCCGCGTGCTACTCTGCGGAGGCGTTGCGCGTTGGCGCGGCTGGCGCGATGTCATTCACGGTCTGAATTCTGAGTCAGGAGAGGATTATGAGATCCGCATGGCGACTGCTGCTGGCTGTAAGCCTTTGTGCCGTCGTGGGACTGGGGGCCGCCTGCGGTGGCAATCCACCGCCGGAACCGCCGCCACCGCCACCAGCGCCGGAGCCGGCGCCTCCTCCGCCTCCTCCGCCGCCACCGCCACCACCGCCTCCTCCGCCTCCTCCGCCACCACCGGAGCCGGAGCCGTTGGCCCTGGAGCCAGTCTTCTTCGACTACGACATGTCCGAGATTCGGGCTGACGCCCGGACGGTGCTGCAGGAGAACGCCCGCAAGCTGCGCGAGCATTCCTCAGCCCGGATCCGCGTGGAAGGACACTGCGACGAGCGTGGCACGAACGAGTACAACCTGTCGCTCGGCGAAGAGCGCGCGGCGTCCGTGCGCGACTACCTGATCGGGCTCGGCATCGACGGTGACCGGATCCAGACGGTCAGTCGAGGCGAGGAGTCGCCGTTTTGCCGCGAATCGACCGAGCGCTGCTGGCAGCAGAATCGCCGCGGTCAATTCACGGTGACGTCGGAGTAGCCTCCGAGAGCAGGACCGCCAGACGGCGGGCCGTGATGTGGTGGCGGGCGACGATGCGCTCGCTGTGCATCCGTTGGTACTTGGGGCTGCGCCCCAAACCCCCGGCAAGCGCTAGCGGGGACCCCGTAGCCCCGCTCCGCGCTTGCCGCGGCGGGTTAGTAGCGTGAGGCGCAGAATCGGCGGGTGATCACGGTTACGAGCTGATCCGCTGCGCGGCGCCGGGGACCGCTACGGTGCCCACGATGTCACGGACAGCGCCGTGGCCGTGCCGTTCGAGGTAGCCGGTCAACCCGTCGAGCAGCTTGGGCCAGACGAACGGATCCACGAAGTTCGCCGTACCAACCTGCACCGCATCCGCGCCGGCGACCAGGAATTCCACCACGTCCTCGGCCGTCATGATTCCGCCCATTCCCATGATTGGTATCCGGACCGCCTGCCGGCACTCGTAGACCATCCGCACCGCAATCGGACGAATCGCCGGTCCGCTCAACCCCCCGAAGACGTTCGACAGCCGCGGACGCCGCGTCTCGACGTCGATAGCCATCGCCAGAAACGTATTGACGAGGGATACGGCGTCGGCTCCGGCTTCCTCGGCGGCGCGCGCGAACGACGCCACATCGGTGACGTTCGGTGTCAGTTTCGGGATGACCGGAAGCGACGTGGCCCGCCGGACCGCCGACACGACGTCGTGCGCGCCCCGCAGGTCGCAGCCGAAGGTGATGCCGCCCTCCTTGATGTTGGGGCACGAGATGTTGAGCTCGAGCGCCGCGACGCCCGGCGCGTCAGAGAGGATTCGGGCAAGCTCGGCGTACTCGTCGACCGTGGTGCCGCAGATGTTCACTATCACGACCGCGCGGTGCTTGCGGAGCGCGGGCAACCGTTCGTCGATGAACCGGCGGACGCCGATGCCCTGCAGGCCGATCGCGTTGAGCATGCCGCTCGGCGTCTCCACGATGCGGGGCGGCACATGGCCCGGCCTTTCCTGCAGGAACAGGCCCTTCACCGCGATGGCGCCGAGCGTCGACAAATCCACGACGTCGGAGTACTCCGTGCCGTATCCGAAGCAGCCGCTCGCTGCCACGAGCGGATTCTTCAGCTGCAGTTGGCCAAGGTTTACGGTGAGATTAATCGAGGACATGATCCGTCAGCGTGCTGGCGATCTCAGACCGCCGGCGCCAGCTCGTTCCACGCGACCTGGTGGCCGGGAAAGACGGGTCCCTGCAGGCAAGATCGCACCAGCTGGCTCGGTGTCGCCGGCCCGCTGCGGACCGGCACGACGCAGCTGTAGCAGCCGCCCAGGCCGCATCCCATCACCGGCTCGAGCGACACTTCGGTGGCGCGTCCCGACGCCTGCGCCAGTTGCGCCACCGCGCGCATCATTCCCGTCGGTCCGCACGCGTGGATCATGAGCGGGGCCGCCGCCGGCAGCAACGCCAGATGGCGTTCGAGCGGCCCAGTGATCAGACCCGCCTCGCCGCGGCTGCCGTCTTCCGTGGCAAGCACCACGCGAATGTCCCGGCGCTCGAACCAGTCCACGTGGAACAGGTCGCTTGCCGACCGACCGCCGTAGTACAGCGTCGCCGGGGTGCGCTGCTCACGCAGCGCCTCGGCCAGCGTCGCGAACGGCGCCAGGCCGACGCCGCCGGCCACCATCCAGGCCTCCGCGGGCGGCGTCCCGACGGAGAACGGCCTCCCAAGCGGGCCGAGGCATTGCAGGCGCCCGCCGGGTTCGCGGGCGTACAGTGCGCCGGTTACCACTCCGACCCGCTTGTTCAGGAGCGAGATGCCGGTCGGCCGGCCCTGGTCGTCGCGCAGGATTTCGAATATGGAGAAGGGCCGGCGCAGCAGCGGTGCTCCGGGGCGGTCCTCCCGGACCATAACGAATTGACCGGGTTGCGCGGCGGCCGCGATGGAGGGCGCCGCGAGCCCGACCACGTTGTAAGCCTCGGACAGCCGATCGTTCGACAGAACGAGCGCATCGACATCCGCCGGCATGGCGCGCAGTATAACAACTGACGCGCGGGCGATTGACAGTCTCAGCGCGCGCGGCTACGATCCGGCAACCAGTTCGCGGAGCTCTTTAAGGGCTGCCCGGCGAGGCAGCCAAGAGTGCGCATGCCAGTCTCTCCAGCTTTCCGGTCGTTTCTCAGGCGCATGTCGCTGGCGCCGCTCAGACTGCCCACCGCTGTTCACACCCGGAGGTACCGGTCATGCCGGTAGTCATGGAAGCCGGCCGCATCTCACGTGCGCTCATGCGCATTGCGCACGAGATCGTCGAGCGGAACCGCGACGTCGAGAAACTGGCGCTGGTCGGCATTCGCACCCGCGGCGTGCCGCTGGCGCGCCGGATCGCCGACAACCTGCACGGCATCGTCGACCGCGAGCTCCCGCTCGGCATGCTCGACATCACGTTGTATCGGGACGATCTGATGCGCCATACCGTCGGCCCGCAGCCGCTGCTGAGGCACACGGAGATCCCGTTCTCGATCGATGATCGGCATATTCTGCTCGTGGACGACGTCCTGTACACCGGACGGACCATCCGCGCGGCGCTGGATGCGCTGGTCGACTTCGGTCGCCCGCAGGCCATTCAACTTGTCGTTCTCGTCGACCGCGGCCACCGGGAGCTGCCGATCAAGGCTGACTATGTAGGGAAGAACCTGCCGACGGCGGTGCGCGAAAGCGTCCAGGTGCGTCTGGTGGAAACCGACGGCGCAGACGAAGTGCTGATCCAGCAGCCTGCGGAGGAGGAACTGACATGACCCCGGGCGCCGCGGACGGCGGGGCGGCCGGCGGTGCAGCGTCGCACCTGTCCAGGCTGCGGTCTCGGCACCTGTTGAGCGCCGCCGACCTCACGGCCGAGGAGGTGCTGCTCATCCTCGACACCGCGGGGGCGATGCGGGAGGTGGGGACGCGCCCCATCAAGAAGGTTCCCGCCCTGCGGGGCAAGACTGTCGTCAACCTCTTCTTCGAGCCCAGCACGCGCACGCGGACGTCGTTCGAAATCGCGGAAAAGCGGCTGAGCGCCGACGCGCTCAACATCTCCGCCGCCACGTCGAGCCTGGTCAAGGGCGAGACGCTGGCGGATACCGCGCGCAACCTCGAGGCGATGGCCCCCGACATCATCGTTGTGCGCCACCAGGCATCCGGGGCATGCCACATGCTGGCGGACATCTGCAGCTCACGCATCGTCAACGCCGGCGACGGGATGCACGAGCATCCGACGCAGGCGCTGCTCGACCTGTTGACAATCCGGGATCACAAGTCGACATTCGCCGGGCTGAAGGTGGCCATCGTCGGCGACCTGCTGCACAGCCGCGTGATGCGCTCCAACGTCGTGCTGCTCACGATGCTGGGCGCCGACGTGTGGGTCTGCGGCCCGCCGACCATGATGCCCGCCGGCATCGGCCGCCTGGGCGTCACCGCAACGTCGTCGCTGGACGCGGCGGTGGACGGGGCGGACGTCATCATGATGCTGCGCATTCAGCTGGAGCGGATGAGCGGCCACTTCTTTCCGTCACTGCGGGAATACCACGAACTGTTCGGCCTGTCGCGGGCGCGGCTCGCGCGCGCGCGGCCGGACGTGATAGTCATGCACCCGGGTCCGCTGAACCGGGGCGTCGAGATCGCGTCGGACGTGGCCGACGGACCGTATTCCGTCATCCTGGAGCAGGTGTCGAACGGTGTCGCGCTGCGGATGGCGGTGCTGTATCTCATCGCGGGCGTTACCGAGGGGGTGGATTGATGGCGACGCGGAGTACGCCGGCGGCCGGGCAGCCGCCCGTGCTGCTCAAGGGCGGGCGGGTTGTCGACCCAGCGCGGGGCGTGGACGGTGAATGCGATCTCTTGTTGCGGGACGGCGTGGTGGCGGAGACCGGCCGGGACCTGCCGGTCGACGGCGCCAGAGTCATCCAGATTCCGGACGGTCTCGTCGTCTGCCCGGGTCTGATCGACATGCACGTCCACCTGCGCGAGCCGGGGCAGGAGTACAAGGAGACCATCGCCAGCGGCACGGCCGCCGCGGTGGCCGGCGGATTCACGGGCGTGGCCTGCATGCCGAACACCGTGCCGGTGAACGACCACGCGGGCATCACCTCGATGATCCTGCGCAAGGCGGCCGAGGCCGGGCTGGCGCATGTCTATCCGATCGGCGCCGTCACGGCCGGCTCCCGGGGCGAGCAGATGACCGAGATCGGGGCCCTGCGCGACGCGGGTTGCGTGGCCATCTCCGATGACGGGCATCCGGTGGCCGAAGCGCTGATGATGCGGCGCGCGCTGGAGTACGCGTCGATGTTCGGCATACCGGTGATCAACCACTGCGAGGATCCCTCGTTGAAGGGGGACGGAGCGGCCCACGAAGGCCACACCGCGGCTGTTCTCGGCCTGCGCGGGATTCCCGGCGCCGCCGAGGAGGTGATGGTGGCGCGCGACGTGGCGCTGAGCGAGCTGACGGGCGGCGCGGTGCACATCGCGCACATGAGCGTCGCGGGGTCGCTACGCGCGGTCAGGTCCGGGAAGGAGCGCGGGGTGGCGGTCACCTGCGAGGTGACGCCGCACCATTTCACGCTCACCGACGAGCAGCTCACCTACGACACGAACTGGAAGATGAATCCGCCGCTGCGCGGCTCCGCCGACCGCGACGCGATGCTGGAGGGGCTGGCCGACGGTTCGATCGACGCGATCGCCACGGATCACGCGCCGCACCACGCCGACGACAAGGCCGTGGAGTTCGCCGAGGCGCCATTCGGCATCATCGGCCTGGAGACGGCGATTCCGCTGGTGCTCGATCGGCTGCTGCACAGCGGGCGGATTTCGATTGGACGCATCGTCGAGTTGCTGGCGACGAATCCGGCCCGCATTCTCGGCCTCCCCGGGGGCAGCCTCGCGCCCGGCGCGCCCGCCGACGTCACCGTGCTCGCGCCCGACGCGGCGACGCGGGTGCGCAAGGACACGTTCCGCTCGCAGGCCAGGAATATGCCGTTCGAAGGCTGGCAGTTGCGCGGCGCCGTGGCTGCGGTGCTCATCGGCGGCCGTACCGTGTATGTGAACGGCGATGTCGGCGCCGCCTCCGCGTTCGACAAGTCCTAACCCGCATTTCTCACCAGCCTTCTGCTGCGGCCGCCGATCCGCTCGCTGTGGCGGGCCGTACTCCCTCACACCGCTTCGA